>LUTY01002695.1 GCA_001640045.1 Candidatus Thiomargarita nelsonii
TATACCCGTCATTTTTAGAAAATATTTGGCCTAAAATATCGGCTACCTAAAATAAGCAGAACTGGCAGAACGAGCAGTCGGTTCGCGCTCACCTAATAAATTGAGATTCGGGCCGTGTAGCACGAGTATATTAAACATTTTTGCGTTTTTTTGAAATAGGATTTTTAAAATCTTAAATGTAAACCAAATGGCAGCTAAAAAATCCTATTTCTTCAAGAAATAGGATTTTTAAAAATTTATTGCATTTGATAACTAATAACTAACAACTGATAACAGATCAGTTCGCTGGACGAGCCAGGGCACGGTGTCCTATATCAGTACGATAATAGAGCCCCTCCCATTGTATGGGTTTTAGCAGTGCATAAGCGTTTGATTGTGCCTCATGCACTGTTTTTCCTAATGCACAAGCACAGAGTACTCGTCCACCCGCCGTTACAATTTTTCCCGCTTTTTCAATTGTCCCTGCATGAAAAATTTTACCCTCTAATGCGGCAGCTTCTGATAAACCGTTGATAACTAAGCCCTTATCATAACGAGTCGGATACCCCCCCGCCGCCAATACTACACCCAAAGCGGCGCGTGAATCCCAGACAGGTGCTAGCTCAGGCAAGCGTTTATCCAAGGCTGCCTGACAAAGTTCAACTAAATCGGAGCGTAAACGGAGCATAATGGGTTGCGTTTCTGGATCACCAAAGCGGCAATTATATTCTAAAATTTTAGGATTGCCCCTGGCATCAATCATCAAACCGGCATATAAAAAGCCCGTATAAGGATAGCCTTCTGCTGCCATGCCACGCACAGTGGGTCCTATGATGTCGGTCATAATTCGCGCATGGATTTCTTTTGTGACCACAGGCGCAGGTGAATAAGCCCCCATGCCGCCCGTATTAGGACCTTTGTCGCCATCATCGCGGGCTTTATGATCTTGAGAAGTCGCCAAAGGCAAAATATGTTCTCCGTCTACTATGCAAGTAAAACTGGCTTCCTCGCCTTGTAAAAATTCCTCAATGAGAACTCGATGTCCCGCCTCCCCAAAGACATTACCTGCTAACATGTCTTGCACGGCGGCAATCGCCTCGTTTTCAGTTTGTGCCACAATCACGCCTTTACCTGCCGCTAAGCCATCCGCTTTGACAACAATCGGTGCGCCGACTTGACGAATATAGGCTGTTGCTTTATCTATTTCAGTAAAATGGGCATAGGTGGCGGTGGGGATATTGTGACGGGAAAGAAAATCTTTAGTAAAGACTTTAGAGCCTTCCAATTGTGCAGCCGCTTTGCTGGGGCCAAAGCAACGTAAGCCAACTTCTTGAAATTTATCAACAATACCAGCAACTAAGGGCAACTCTGGCCCAACAATGGTTAAATCAATCGCGTTTTGTTGAGCAAAGTTGACGAGGGATTGGATGTCGTCAGTTGGGATATTTTCTAGTTTCGGTTCCTGTGCGGTGCCGGCATTGCCGGGAGCGACAAAAACTTTTTGGACTTTTTCTGATTGGGCGACTTTCCATGCGAGGGCATGTTCGCGTCCGCCGCTACCGATGATTAATATTTTCATTGTTTCATTCTGGGAAGGTGAGAGCCTAAGTCACTTATATTTTTTATATTTCAAATATTTTTTAAGTCTATCAAATTATGATTAATTTTCACAATAGATACGATTTATTGTTTAAATGAAAAAATATAACCACAAAAAATGTTGTTATGATATAGTAATATTCCTTTTGTAAGGTTTTTATTTATTTGAATGGGGAGCTTTTAAAAAATGTTAGCATCAAATGTATTAGAAAAAGGTCGAATCTGTCAAGAACAGTTAGAAGAGATCGTTGCCATAGCATTGGAGAGTCTCAAAACCCTCATGGTGGATTGCCAAACACCTCTTGAGATTCGATTACAGGTCGCATTTAGACTCTTTGAAATTTTTGGTACGGATAACAAAGAGCTTATCATGCATGGTGTTAAGAAAAATGCGCGTAAGATTGAAAGCAATGCCCATCAATTATCGGACATTAAAAGGCTTTTAAAACGGGCTGTCGAAACGAAGCCTCAGCCCCTATTCATAAATGAGAAATTTTCTCAAACGAATTCTCAAAAGTTCGCACACTTTGTGGCTCATTGATTTACTTATAACCCCAAACTATTTCAATGCGATGTGCAACTTTCACGACAGGCATGCGGAGTTTTGGCAACCCCGCATGTTATTTTTTTCGTGTGTCCTGCTTTATTCATCTCTATCAGGCATTTATAAAAATTTGGTCAAGTAGTGACGACTTGTTATGATATAGTTTATTATAATAAGCTCTTTTTTCATTTGGACGTGGAGGTTTTAAAGATGTCATCATCAAACATATTAGAAAAAGGCAGAATCC
>LUTY01002696.1 GCA_001640045.1 Candidatus Thiomargarita nelsonii
CAACTGAGTTAATCCCAGTATTGATATTCCCTATTTATAAAGAGATATGAGGGTTTTAGCTGTCACAGCCCTCAGTACAGGACATTTTTTTTTTGACGACAATGATATAACTCATTGATAAATATTCTAATAATCGGATGTGGGGTCCATTAGCGTATAAAGAATCTTCCACAATAATAAATTTCAATTTAGGAAAAGCTTTTCGTATGGCTGGGAGTAGACGTTTGGCCGCATTAGTTTCACAATCATTTTTAGTCTCCCCGTCTTGACGAGTAATTGCTTCTGGGAAAAGGGGGAGTACGTTAGATTTCTCAGGATGGACAATCGCGGCGGCAAGCAATTGATGGTAATACTGTGTTGAGCCATTGCGCAAATGCCGACTACAACACTCCTGACAACTAATATTACTTGAGGAAAACTGCCCTGTCGCATCCATGCTCATCAGATAGCCCCCTAAATATTTGTACGGTTATAAGACTTTATCTCGTTGAATTTGATGATGAATTTCCACAAATGCTGGGCGTAAGTCACAAGGCTCAACTGGATCAAGTCGGGCACGCATTTGTGTATCGCAAGGGGCATCGTTCACTCCGTATAGTTGTTTAAGATTATTTTTTATTGTCTTTTCATGGCGATTTTTATCGAATTGAAGTAAAGAGGGATATTTTAGCCCAAATATTGCTAGAGCTGACATTAAAACATCTGCTAGTGTATAGCCTGGTTTGCCCGATCGAAGATCCACTAGTTGCTCAAATTGTTTTCTAACTTTTTCTAATAACCCTGGTGCTGATAAGTTTTTTCGATATTTGAGTTTTTCTGCCACTGGTATTGGGGGTAATTTTTTTTGCATGTGTTTAACCTCCGTTTTTTCTTTACGAACCCACATTTTTTAAGTTTTTCATTATACTATATTTTTTGAATGTGCGGGAATTGCTGTGAAAATGCTGCTTTAGTTTATGAGTTATGCAAATGCTGTATCATAATGTGTTGAGGTCCTGCTGTATCACCATAGTAAAGGTCGCCTGAATCAATAAAACCACTACTTAAATAAGCTCTATAAGCCACTGTATTTTTGCAATTGACAGTCAGGTATATATTCCGACGATCAGGGTAGTTATCGCTTAGATACTGACCTAATTGCGAGAGCGCCTTCTTGGCAATACCTTTTCCTTGATGATTTTTGTCGATAAAGAACGCTCGTAATCCAAGTGCTCCCATTTCGGCGAATGTATAACGTTGGTCATAAACGACATCAACATTAAAAAAACCAACAATAATACCTTCTTCTTTAATGACGTGATATTCCCAACCTTCCTCTTTTTGTTCAAGGAGTTCTTTTATAGCACCTACGTATTGCAGCTGCTCTTCGTGTACAGAAAGATTGCTCACAGCATCTACATAGAGTGGGTCATACTTATGGAGAGTGACCATTTATTTCAGTCCTTCAATTGTATTGCGAATCCGCGCAAAAGCTTCGTCCAGCACTTTTTTGTCCTGACCAAACGCAATGCGTAGGTAGTTGTCCATGCCAAAAGCGTCACCCGCGCCGACAAATACACTGGCTTCGCTGCAGAGCGTTTCCATCAGTTCTGTTGAATTAATATCCATAAGGTAGCGAATAAACGCGACAGCCGAGGCTTGAGGTGGCACATAGCTAAATAGCCCTTCCTGCTCCTTCATCCAGCTTTCCAGAATCGGATAACCGCGCCGAATATAGTCTCGGGTGCGCTGAATCAAGCGGGGGCGAACCTCGGGCGACAGCGCGTGAGCCGCCAGCTTGTTGCTGAGCATAGTGGCCGAGACGGTCGTATATTCATGACGGCGCCAGATATCCTCAAGCGTATTAGTTGGCCCTACAATCCAGCCGATGCGCAGGCCGGGTAGGCCATAAGCCTTGCTCATGCTGCCCAAGCAGAGAACTTTATCATAGCGACCGAAAAAAGAAGGCGTTTCTTCCTCTCGGAGGCGTTCGGCACCCCGATAAACCTCATCTGCCAGAATCCAAGCACCAACCCGATCCGCAGCAGCCACCACCGCATCCATCTCGGCTTCGGTCATGATGTAGCCGGTTGGGTTGTTAGGATTGCAGACCGCAATAATTTTTGTTTGCTTGGAAAGCTGGCTATTGAGTTCATCGATGTCAATGGCCCAGCCAGCATATGGCAATAGGCCAAAACTCTTGACTGTATGGCCGGTATTGAGTGCCAACCCCCAAAGCTGTTTGTAGGTTGGTGTCTGGGTAAGCAGTTCATCGCCCGGTTCCATCAAGGTTTGAACGTATCCCATATTCTTGAATATAAGTCGCAGAAATACCCATGCCAAAACCGATTTCAAGAACGTCGCCATGCGATTCTGTAACGATTTCTGC
>LUTY01002697.1 GCA_001640045.1 Candidatus Thiomargarita nelsonii
CGGCGTAGGGCGCGTCAAAAGAAATTCGACACGCGCCGAATCGTAGCCCATGTCGCATAACGGTTTTATTGCCTTTTCACGATGATACCAGAGTTTTTGCAAAACAATCATTTGATTTTTTGGATTGCAAAGCGCGAGTTGGAGATTGACAGGCGTTGGACGTTTAGATTTAGGTGGTTTGTATTTTGTGCCACGAAAGGCGCGAGGGTGAGCCGCAGTGGATTTTGGATATTCGGGTTCAGGCTCGACACGAATAATGGGGTGCGAATCGAATGCAGCCACCGTTTCTGTGAGCACGATCAGTACATCAATCAATGTTCTGCTATCCCATTGATGGACGACTTCCAAGCGCTGCCAAGCGGTATGAAGTCGCTTGAGGGTGGATGACTCTAAAGGGATAGAGATCGTTTGGTAAAGGTTACGCCAGTTGGGGACAATATCTGATTGAGGTGGCACAAATTCATGTTGGCGACGGCTGATCTTGGCGGAAAGCCCTACCGCGCTTCGCACCGCATCTGTTGGCTCAGCCGATAAAGCAAAACTCATTTGTTGTGCCGTTTTTTCAAGGCTAATGACATCGGCACTAAAAAGTAGACGGCAACTCCGCCCAGCTATTAATCCATGTAGTCCATCTTGTGTTAAGAGTTTTTGCAAAGTTTCGGTCCACATTGAACTATATTCTTTATTTTGCAACAACTTTACCGCATCATCCGTGTTCACAACCCGTTGATACATCTCAGTGGCAGCATCATCGTCTAGTGAACTACAAGCCGCTGCTAAGCCAACACAAATATGTGCGATTAAAGTATCCACGACATGGCTGATTAGCTGGCTATCAAAACGTCTGACATTGCCATAGCGTAATACCTTAGCCAAAGTTGGGAGAGTATCCATCAATTCTAGCACATCGCTTGCTATTGCCGCTTGTGTCTCTAGGCGTGTCATGGCAAAATCAACGGCTACCGGCAAATCGGCTAATAAAGTCTTATCAAGCAATTCCGTGATAACTGTAATATTATTCGCATTTTTTAACTGATCACTAGCAAATTGGGTGGCGGCATCTTCAACTGTCACCCCCCAAACGTTGGCTTCAATCAATTTAATGACAAATTCCGGTTGCCATTGCAATTCCCAAATTTCTTTAAATGTCCCTTTAGTCGAGCCAGAACCCTTGAATTCTCCCCAAGGAATTTCAAGTAAAATCAGTCGATGTAATAAATGTGAACGCCCTAACCCTATCTCTTTTCGCAAATCTAATTCTAAATCGTTTTCGACAGCCGATGGTTTTAGGCGTAATTTTTTTTGCCATTTTTCCAAATCTTTTTGCAGCGGCATCATCGGCGTATCATTTGGCACTTCGCCTAATCGATCACCAATGATAAGTTTTTCGTGAATCAAACGCATTGGCGTATCATCACCAAAACATAAAGTAGTGATGGCGGCTTCATTTAATTCTTCTAAATCTGGGAGCGGTTTTTCGCGTAAAGCGGCTAAAGTTTCGCCTAAACGCACACTTTCAATGACATTGGCGGTAGAAGCATCAATACCTTCGGCGCGTAAATGGTGAGCCACTTTGGTAAGCCAACTGCTGGCTATTTGTTTGGTACTTTTATTTTCCCATAAATGTTGATACCAGCCCGGCGAACTGATGCCGGCACCATAACCATTAAAAAAAGTCAAACGGCTATTGCTCCAAGGTACCCATGTCGTTTTAACTTTACTTTTTGGCAAACCTTTGAGCAGGGCATTATCATCTTTAATCGTCGTTTTTTTAGCGAGAGCGGGAACGTGCCATGCGCCACAGACGACAGCAATACGCTCAAAACCGTCTTTGAGTGCAGCCCGTATCGTTTTACGCATCCACGCTTCACGCAGCAGATTAAAATCACTCTCCTCAACTTCATCGCGCAAAGCAGTCATAAGTTCTTGAATAGCTAAAAATAAATCTAAACTACCGCCTTGGCGTTGCTCCACCATATATTCCCACCAACGCTCACCATCGCTAAAACCAGCCGCTTGAGCGAGTAAATTGAATGGTTCGAGATTTTCTTGTTTTTTTAAATCATCACTGAGCGCCATTTGATGGGTTTGCGGTAAATCCATGAAACGCAAGTGAATATTTTTTTTCTGGGCGTAATGGATACTTTGCCATTCTGGGGAAAATTCAGCAAAGGGATAAAATACTGTCTGCGAAAGATCGTCTATTTTATAGATGAGCAGAGCGACGGGTGGACGCATTTCTTTATGGGTGGCGAGAGGAAGCAAGGCTTCTGCCTCAGTGGGGCCTTCAACTAAAATGGCATCTGGTCCAATTTTATCTAATGCGTTCAATAAGCTGCTGGAAGAACCGGGACCGTGATGACGGA
>LUTY01002698.1 GCA_001640045.1 Candidatus Thiomargarita nelsonii
GTAGCTGTTCTTTCCAGCCATATTTTTCTTGTAATTTCAAGAAAGAGGCGATTGCATTTTGCCAGTTTCCATTGTAGTTCTCTTGAACAACATTTCTGAAACGGTTTTCAATATAGACTCGTAAATTGATTGATAACATATTTCACCTTTATTATCAGTTTTGCCTCACTGGGTGAAGGGGTGCAGTTTGTTCTACCCATCCGACATAATTTCAGCCCATGCTATGCCAGCTTCGTCAAATAGCCGCTTTGCTTTTGGAGATGTCTTGATAAAGTTTTGAAACCGAGACGATCCACTTAGCTTTTTCAGTTTCCCAGTCAATTTTGTTAGCTGCTTCTGCTCTGTTTTTCAATATCTGCAATTTTTCTTTTAAAGTCAGGTTTTCTTTTATCATACAAATTTTCCGCTGTCTCTAGTACTTGTTGCCGAAAATAGTGGCTGAAATCTTCAGGCGTTCTCAAATCGACTTGACGCCCTAGTTTTTCGCTCAGTTCAATCTCCATAGCTGCGATATCAAGCAAACCCACCACGGCATTTGGCTCAAACTCAACTAACAAATCCACATCACTGTCAGGGCGCAATGCTGAGCCGAATAAGGATAATTTGTGGATATGATGCTGTTGGCAAAAGTTGGCGATTTGCCCAACAGAAAGTGCCTGAGTGATTTCTTTTGTTATTAGAGCTGTTGCTCAATAAAGTATCGCTAAATTTCTAATTGCAATTTTAAAATTCCATAATCCAGCACATGTAACAGCTACATGATCTATAAATTTCGGAATATGGTTTCTAAAATCGTGAATGAGAATATTAAACCGTTTCAGCCCTGAAAGTGAATGTTCAACTCGAATTCGTATTTGACTAAAAGTCTTGTTTTCCAAACGTTGTTCTTCTGTTAAACTTGGATTAGGGTTAGTTTTTGATTTTCGTGGTTTAGGATTTGGAAGGTGTAATTTGGGCACATCATAATCTTTATCAAAACCTTTATATCCCAAATCAGCCCACAGTTTAAAAGGCTTAAACCAATCCTCATTAGGTTCAATTATTGTAAAAATTTCTCCAATCTCGTAATTCTTTCACAAGAAAATGAACTTTTGTACTTGGGTTGGCTTCAATTGGTTCTTTATTTTTGTGATAATCAAATAATTTGCTTGCTTTTTGTATAGCCTGTTTTTCATTGTCAATTTCATTGATTATTTCTACAATCTTATTAGGTTTATAATGATCATATTCATAGTCATTGTATTTCTCAGCCGACTTTCTGATTTTACTTTGCAATTTAGCGTAAATCTCACTACGAGACAACGGTTTACTTTCTTCAATATAGCTTATATGAAGTAACAACCATAATTAAAACGCTTCGTTACTGTATGCAATTTGAATATTTTCCAGTTCTGCGATCTTAAAAGCATTAGCCATACCATTTCTCCAATTTGGAAATAAAAGAACCAAGAGCAGGTATAGCGCCATATCTACCTTCAAAATAGCTTTTTTCTTTATTTACGTCTGGACGTTCGGACGTTTCATCAAAATATCTAAAATCAGAAAGCGCATAAATCTCAGTTGCTTGCCAATTATTCTTCTCGACAAGTTTTAAATCCTTGAACTTCTAAAACTTCTTTGATGAGTTTGTTGCTCGGATTTTCATCTATGTTGCCCTGCACATCAATATCTTCAACTAAAATGTCTAAATTATGAAGATTTAAATTTAGTAGCATTAGATATTCTTTAATTTTTTTTCTATATTCCTTATTTTCCCACAAGTGAACCGTTGTCATTTCTTCACGCTCAGTTTCTATACCATTAATAGAAACCAGTTTGTCAAACCATTTAAAAATTGATTTGGCACCAGCAACATTTAACATATCACAGGTTGAAATAAATAAGGAATTATCTTTTGTCGCTTCAATAGCAGCATTAATTAATTCTTGAGAACCTTTATACTCTGAAGATACTTCAATGATATTACTTTCTCGTTCAAATAACATCATTTCCCAGCAATAGAACCATTCTCTAACGATCTCATTTTTATTATACTCAAGTCCAAAACGATAACGGTTTTCATCAAAAATAAAGGTGATTTCTAACTTGGTTGGTTTTAGCTCATATCCCTGTCGTAATAAGAAGGGTTGATAGGGCAGTTTAGTTGTTGAATTTGAACGAGCAGATAAATAGAGTAGTTTATCTAATAATTCAATGGCATTAAGTACATTGCTTTTACCACTGGCATTATTTCCATAAATTCCAATCGCATTTAATGCTTTATATGTACCCTTTTCAATAATATTATTTAAGTACTCTTGTTGTTCTGAAGGTACTAAACTCAAAATCTGTTCATCGGAAATTGAACGGTAATTGGAAACCGAAA
>LUTY01002699.1 GCA_001640045.1 Candidatus Thiomargarita nelsonii
CGCATATTGGCAATGCCACCTTCATACATCAAATCGACTATCAATTTGAGTTCATGCAAACACTCAAAATAAGCCATTTCTGGGGCATAACCGGCATCGACCAAGGTTTCAAACCCTGCCTGAGCTAAAGCGGTTAATCCACCACATAGTACGGCTTGTTCACCAAACAAATCGGTTTCAGTTTCTTCACGGAAAGAGGTTTCAATAACACCTGCCCGTCCTCCACCATTGGCACTGGCATAAGAAAGTGCAATGTCTCTGGCTTGCCCAGAGGCGTTTTGATAAACGGCAATCAAGGAGGGTACGCCTGCCCCTTGGGTATATGTAGAACGCACCAAATGACCAGGTCCTTTGGTGCCAGATAATGGCCGATCTCCGCCGCGAGGATTATATCGCCTCATTTTAGTCGCGTGCCATGAGGTATTGAGTAAGCTAAATTGAAATAAGGGTAAATTGATTGCTTGAGTTTTATGTAGATAAGCCCCTAATATCCACAAATTTCGCTGACTATAAAAGTGATGTACATGAGTCATACCCAGTTTATCATTACGCCGAGATTCATCACCTGCCATCATGCGCTCGGTAGGAAACCAATAGGGAATATCACTATTTTCTATTTTATCCAACAGGGCTAAATCAAATTGATCTGGTTTTTTCTCAAAGCGTTGTTTATCGACTGAATAATTAATCAGTACAGGGACTTGCTTTGCCTGCCGTATAGTTTCACCAATCACCTTATCAAATCGCAAAACCCAAGCTCTATCCAAAGAACGTTTAGTCAATTCAGCAGAACAATGAGGGCAAGGAAATTTGTCATGCACTTTACGGCTGCTTTTATTCATGGCAGCTTCCCAAAATATCACTTCTCCCGCACATTCTGGACAAATAAAAACGTCTGACCAAAGTATATAATTAATACGCCCTAAAATCAGCCCGGTTGGACTGTCCATTTCACCTAATACGACTTTTTTAATTTCTTCAGGGTTTTTTTGATGAGTACAACGATGCAAGGTTTGATACATCCAGCCACATTCTGTCTCAACTTCTTGCAAAATCCGTCTTGCGGCTTGTTCAAAGGCTATCATATCCGCTGGCGCATTATAGTTATAAGTGAGAAATGTCGCCGCTGGCGATAAGTCATTTAAAATAGCGTGTCGTGTGCCCAGTTTAGAGAATGCTTTGAAAATTCGTTTTCCGTTCTCCTCTTCTTCAACACTTTTAATGGTCCCATCAGATAATACGCGATAGCCTAATTCTTCAACCATCCCCTTATCGCCACACAATTGGGCGGCTACTCCTGTCATGCCACTACCACAAAAGCCGTCAAAGATGACATCACCTGGCTCGGTATAGTGCAAAATGTAGCGCATGATGGCTTTATGGGGGACTTTAGTATGATAAGAATGGGCGTTATAAATGGGATTATTTTTTCCTTCACTGACATCGGCTGTAAAGGGTTCACGGTGATAATGTTCACTCTGGTGCCATTCATTCAGAAAATCGGATAACCAAGGATTTGGGCAAGCGGTGTAATAGGGCGGATCAGATAAGGCTAAAATCGCTTCATCTGTGGCATTTGGAAATCCCGCGATTTTTCTAAAATCAGGGTTTTGGAGTTGTTCGCGGAGTAAGTCTAAAAAATGAGCGCGACGGGCAGTGTCGTTTTCAAAGCTTAATCCTAAGCATTGTGTGGGCTGAGTGGTGTTGGGGGCGTTTAGTAAATTTTTCATTGTACCTATCTAAAAATTCTATTTTCAAGATCAGTTGTTTCGGGAAATCCGCTCCGCTCCATTCCCGAAACAAAGAAATTTTTAAAAATTCTATTTTCAAGCGAGATCAGTTGTTTCGGGAATGGAGCGAAGCGGATTTCCCGAAACAAAAATCCTAATTATTTGCATCTGGATTGACTGCTTTAATATCTTTATGGGCTATAAACAATCCACAGCCCATTTTTCTGCCTTTCCCTAAACCTTGTTGTTGCAAAGTCATTGACTCTAGTGGTTTAAGATCAGCAATCATTAAACTGCGAGTAAATATGTCGCCATCGGGCGATTTTAAGTAATGGCTTTTGCCACATAATGCTTTGTGACATTGAATGCCCATTTGTTCTAATTGTGCAACAGCATTGTCTACAAAAGCATCCTCATCTTGTTCAGGAGCGGCGATGATATGCCGCGCAAATAATACTGGCATTTGGCTCAACGGCTTTTCTTTAGCTTTGCCAATCTTTAGCGAATAGCCTACAATATCTAAAGTCATCCCAGTCAGCACTTGCGCTGCGGCAAGGCGTTGTTGAGGTAAGCGCAGCATTAGCTTGGTACGGCGCGACAAATATAAAAGTTCATCATCAGGGCGATACCAACC
>LUTY01002700.1 GCA_001640045.1 Candidatus Thiomargarita nelsonii
GTTGAGATTTCCCTTAGTCACTTCTTCCACAAACGCCTGCATTTTTTTGTAATGCGGGGTTTTGACAACCCCGTAGCTCTGCTGAGGATAGAAAATAAATTTGACTTTGGATCTCAAATTGTTTAATCTTCGTTCACTATTCAATAAACATTCATCCAAATAAAGGATGTAGGAGCAGAGATGACATTTTCAAAATTCAGTTTGATAACCGCTATTTTGTTAGGGATAAGTGGCTTGGTGTCTTGCAGCGTAATTGAATCACAATTCGCTGATTCTACTTTACCACATACATCAACTCCGGGTGCCGAGTGTATTTCGGATGGTTCGTTCGGTGAATCGCAACCAGACTTCCGATTACGAGAATTACGACCCGGTGACTATAAAGGTAGTTCACTACCACATATTCCAACTTCGGAGGCGGAGTGTATTTCGGATAAATAAGCTGCTGTTCAAAAATACCGTCAGCGTAGGGATGATGATGCACCCACAAGATGATGTGGGTTGCATTATGCAATAAACATCCATCCAAATAAAGAATGTAGGAGATAGGAAAGATGACATTTTCAAAACTCAGTTTTATAGCCGCTATTTGCTTAGGGATAAGTGGCTTGGTGTCTTGCAGCGGAATTGAATCAAAACCCGCTGAGTCTAAAATACCACATACTTCAACGCCGGGCTCCGACTGTATTTCGGATGGTTCGTTCGGTGAACCGCAAGAATCAGCACCTGTTCAAGAATCCCGTCAGCGTAGTGATGATGAAGCCCCCCAAGATGATGTGGGTTGTATTATGCCTTCTGTAGTAGAATAAGGATTAATAAAAAATATGAAACGCCTATCAAAATACTATCAGCCGGTTCTTGTTCTCTGTCTCTTTGCCATTCTGACGGCTTGTGCAACTTTGCCCCAAAATAAGAAGACGGGATTAGAACTGTATCTCAAATCGACAGAGGCATACGAATTACTCAAAAAGGATGCTACTAAAAGTATCATGTTTGATGTTCGTACTGTTGCTGAAGTTAAGGAAGGTAAGCCAACTCTTATTGATGCTAATGTGCCTATTTTTGTCAAAGAGCAAAAGAAGGTGGTGTTGAACAAAGATTTTGTGAGCACTATCGAAAAACACATGACAGAAAAGGGCTTAGATAAGGACAGTAACATTATCATGATATGTCGCCAAGGGAATCGGAGTGTCAGAGCGGTGGATGAATTGGCGAAGCTTGGATATAAAAAAGTATATACCGTAGTCGATGGCACTAATGGCTGGAAAGAGAATAATCTGCCTTGGTATTCTGAATCTACCAATGCTTCTGAAGAAGAATCTACCACAAGTGATGCTTCGGACGGGGGGTGTATTTCGGACGGTTCGTTCGGTGAAGAGGAAGACTCAGCACCGGTTCAACAATCCCGTCAGCGTAGGGATGATGAACTCCCCCAAAATGACGCGGGTTGCATTATGCCTTCTGTAGTGGAATAAGGTCATGAAACGCCTATTAAAATGCTATCAGCCTATTCTTGTTTTTTTTATCTGTGTTGCAATCCTGACAGCCTGTGGAGATTTTTTATCGGGCAATAAGAAAACGGTATTAGGACTGTATCTCAAATCGACAGAGGCTTACGAATTACTCAAACAGGATGTTAACAACAACATCATGTTTGATGTTCGCACCATTGCAGAAGTGAAACAAGGCTCGCCAACGC
The DNA here is from genome assembly GCA_001640045.1 of Candidatus Thiomargarita nelsonii. Classification (GTDB taxonomy): domain Bacteria; phylum Pseudomonadota; class Gammaproteobacteria; order Beggiatoales; family Beggiatoaceae; genus Thiomargarita; species Thiomargarita nelsonii_A. The sequence goes on from LUTY01002700.1 coordinate 1,700, forward strand.
TTGCTGAGGCTCATGTGCCTATTTTTTTAGTAGAGCAAAATAAGGTGGTGTTCAACAAAGATTTTGTCAGTACAGTCGAAGAACATTTGAAAAAAAAGGGCTTAGATAAGGAAAGTACCATTCTCATGATATGTCGCCAAGGCAATCGGAGTGCTAAGGCGGTCGATATCTTGGCGAAGCTTGGGTATAAAAAGGTGTTTAATGTAGTCGATGGCGTTCATGGGTGGAAAGATAATAATCTGCCTTTGTCTTTTTAACCCGACGCAGAGCGTCGGGGCAGGCATTCCCACGCTCCGCGTGGGAACGAGAACAATTTTTAAAACCGGCACTCAACAATCCGTTTATTCCCCTAATCCGTTGTACTAGAGAATGGTCTGGATATTTCCGTCCTCCTGCACTAGGTACTTAAGGTTATAGAACTCATGCTGGACGGGGTTTTTAAACCTGAACCAGCACCGTGTTTTTTTTCACGAAAAAGGAGATTAATTATGCGACAACTTATTTTAAACCTTGATGATCAAAACTTAGAAACCGCGCTGAATTCAATGGCACAAGAACAAGGAAAAGATATTACGGATGTCATTATAAATGTTCTTCAACATTTCATTAAGCAAAAGTCACGATTTCCCGTGAAAAAGTTAGATCCTTTCCGTCACTCGACTCA
>LUTY01002701.1 GCA_001640045.1 Candidatus Thiomargarita nelsonii
TATAGGAGAAGATTAATGCGTATTGGATTTATTGGACTTGGAAATATGGGCAGTTGTATGACACTCTATATGATTTCCGGTGATCAACAAAAACCGACTCAACAGCTTGCAGAAACGCTTGGTATAGAAAATTACTACGCTGAAACTCTACCTGAAGATAAAGCTAAGATTGTTGAAAACCTACAAAAACAGGGACGAAAAATCTGTTTTATTGGTGATGGTATTAATGATGCGGTTGCCTTACAAAAAGCAGATGTTGCTATTTCATTACATGGTGCAGCAACTATCGCTACAGATATGGCAGAAATTGTATTAATAAAACCAGATTTATCTTATCTACCTTATCTGTTGCAAATGGCTAACGATTTGAATAACCGAATAAACACGAGTGCAATATTGAATACAGCATCTGGCATTAGTTGTGTAACAGGTGTCTGTATATTCGGTATGGGAATTGGCGGGGCAGTATTTTTATACTTCAGCACTTTAGGTATTAACATCGCAAATGCAATGGTTCCTCTTATGAAAAAACATTCGCTGCCGGACGGGTTTGCAACCCATAGGCGTTAAATTTTATGCACAAGTACTTAAAACAGACACTCAGATGACAAATATTTTACCTGCTGATGATGAAACAGCCTTAAACAAGGCCGTAGACTTACTAAAAAGTGGCGATGTCGTCGTATTTCCCACCGACACGATTTATGGGATTGGAGCCAGCATTGCCAACGAATCGGGTATTAACAAGATTTTCACTGTCAAATCACGATCACCTGATAAACCTATCATACTTCATCTCAAAACATTTGAACAATTCCAACAAATTGTGCGAGAAGTGCCCGATAGTGTTATACAATCACTTAGGAACATTTGGCCTGGTGCTATGTCAGGCGTGTTTTTCAAAAAAGAGATTGTTCCAGCCTGCGTGACAGCAGGAAAGGAAACCGTTGCCGTAAGAATCCCCAAACATAAGCTTTGTTTGGAATTAGTAAAACGGGTCGGTCATCCAATCGCGGTCACCAGTGCCAATATTTCTTCGATGAAGATCCAAAAAACGGCTCGCGAAATAGCTGAACAATTGGGAGAACGAGTTCCACTCGTGTTGGATGGCGGACCAAACCCAAGCCAAGAGGCTTCTACACTTGTTGACTTTACCGGCTCAACTCCCCAGTTATTGCGCGAAGGTGTTCTTCCGTTTTCCACACTTTGCCAATTCATTCCCAATCTGGCACCTATACCAGACCACTAAATAAAACTAGGAGAAATAAAATCACTATGCTTTCATTGTTGTCTGATTCTGATCCAGAAGTTTTCGCTATTATAGAGCGCGAAAAAAAACGTCAAAATGAGAATATTGAATTAATTGCATCAGCCAACTTTGTGAGCCGTGCAATGCTTGAAGCAACGGGTTCGTTAGTCACTAACAAGGTGGCTGAAGGTTATCCGGGGCATCGTTACTTTAGCGGCTGCGATAACATCGACGATCTCGAAAATTTGGCTATTGCCCGCGCCAAACAACTATTTGGGGCAGCTCATGTCAATGTTCAGCCCTACTCCGGTTCGCAGGCTAATCAAGCCGTCTATCTCTGTGCCCTAAAACCGGGTGACAGGATATTAGGCATGGATCTGACTCATGGTGGTCATTTGAGTCATGGCGCGAAATTCACGATGACTGGTAAGCATTATAGCTGTTTGTTTTATACGGTTGATCCTGACACTCAATTTATCGACTACGATCAGATTCTCGCGCTTGCCAAAGCGAACCGTCCCAAATTGATTATCGCCGGTGGGAGTTCCTATCCCCGATCTATTGATTTCAAACGCTTTCGGGAGATTGCCGATGAAGTAGGTGCCCTTTTGTTGGCAGATATTGCCCACATTGTTGGATTGATCGCAGCCAAACTGCATCAATCTCCAATTCCCTATGCCCATTTTGTAACCACTAGCACACAAAAAACCTTGCGTGGACCACGCAGCGGCATCATCTTACTTGGCGAACATTCAGCACAAAAGTTTGCGCGTCAAATTGATAGTGCTGTATTTCCTGGTATGCAGGGTGCCGTTCATATGCATGCCATTGCTGCTAAAGCGGTTATGCTGGGAGAAGCACTAAAGCCTAGTTTTGTTACTTACCAACGCCAGGTACTTGAGAATGCAAAACTCTTAGCAAATCAACTCATACAGCGCGGGTTTCGCCTTGTCTCAGGTGGCACGGATAACCATTTATTTCTTATTGACTTACGCTCCCAAGGCATCACCGGTAAAGAAGCTGAAGAGCGGTTAGCGCAGGTAGGCATCACCGTCAATAAAAACCTGACCCCTTATGATTCGCAGCCCCCTAAAATATGCAGCGGCATACGTCT
>LUTY01002713.1 GCA_001640045.1 Candidatus Thiomargarita nelsonii
CCTTGACATTGAACAACAGATTTGTTAGCAAAATATTCTAACAATTGTGGAAAATCTTCAATCACAATCGCTGGTGGTGTAATTGTCCAAGGCGTACTTTTTTCCACACAGGTTTTAATTGTCTGAACCAGTAAATTGGCTAATTCTTTGCGACGAGTCTCATCACGTACATCAGCAATATGATTGCCTAGTTCAAAAATACAAGGCGATGGCACAAAAAGCATCGCTTTATCTTTAATGGCTTTTTCATAACGTTTTCTGATTTCACGTATGGCGTTTTTTTCTGAACATCCTGGTACAGCAAAAAGCTCTAACAGATAGCTCGTATCTATTACAAAAATTGTGTGACTTAAGGCAATTTTTTTAGCCATTCTAAAGCCTCTTTCTGACGTTCTAGTTCAAAATTGGGCACTAAATACTGCTCAATCACACGGCGTGTCACCAATTCACCAAGTTGTCCTCGTTCAAGTAACTCAGGATAACGTGGCAAATCACAAAGTCTCATCAAATTATCCCCTGTGCATAATACCACTCCCTCTATTTGTTCAAATGATAAGGCATTGAGCGTTGCCGGATTGTGAGTCGTCATTACAACATTAATCAATTGACGTTGACAACAATCAACAATAGCCTTGATTAAAGCTTGAATCCGACTCGGATGTAGTCCATTATCAAATTCTTCAATGACAACAAGCGAGTGCGGTTCCACCGTCTCAAGGGCAGTCAACACTGCTAAGCTACGCAATGTTCCATCGGATAACAAATTGGCACCCACAGAATTTTTTCCCTCCTTTAATCCAAACATAACACTATTGTATTTAGTGATATCAAAATCAAAGTCTTGATAGGGTTCATTAGGTAACAGCTTTATCCAGCCCCGTAATCGTTCCAAAATTTGGTGGTTTTCCGGCTCGGAATCCAAATCGAATAAAATCGCTGACAAATTAGCCCCATTCTTGGCAAGTATGGAACTACCAATTGGTTCATATTGACGCATCCGTTTTGGATTTGGCTCAAAAACAACGGGGGGCTTTAGAATTTTTTCAGTGATGGTTTTGACGAAATCATCATCTTGTTGTGTCCCAAAATGGTGGTATTGAGAGATGACAGACTTATAAGCCGAGACAGGTTTTATCGCTCCACCCGCGCCAGATTTCACATCGATTTCACTCGCATTCGTGTTGTCTTCTGTCGTTTCAAAGATTAGCTTGGAATTGATAAACAGCTTTTCTTTAACTATTTTAGAGATGGGTTTAGTTTGCACCGTCACTGAGTAGGAAAAGTCTTTGGTGTTGAATCCCAAAGAAAAAGCGTTTTGTCCATAGCGGGCACAAGATGGCAAACCACCACGCACTTCTAATTGACCTCCTCTATCCAATTCAGTAATTTCATGCAATGCACCACCACGAGCAATAAATGATAACAATTCAATGGCTTCAATTAGATTACTTTTACCTGAACCATTTGGTCCAATCACTATATTAACAGGTTGAAACAATTTAAGTTCAACGTGAGTAAATCCTTTAAAATTTTCAAAATAATACATTTTTATCTCCGGCGATAAATCCACTTACGCTAGGCAAACGTGTCAATATGGCACCTAAACCCACCGCAATGGCATCCAGAATAGTTGTTTTACCTGCTGCGTTGTTGCCGACTAAGACAGATAATTGTGGATCCAGTGGTAAATCTAATTTTTTAATGGCGCGAAAATTTTCAATTGTGATACGATTCAGTTTCATAATGATAAACTAGGAGTCCACCTTCGGTCTGGGCGCCCAAGATAAATCTTGGACTCCAAAATACCGTCAAATTTGTAACTAGGTACTTGCATTTTAATGGACAACATTATTAAACGTCGCCCCCTATCTAATAATATTAGTCTACCTGACACACTCCATCCCGTCATCAAAAGGGTGCTGGCTGCTCGTGACATTAATGATGTCAGCGAACTCGATTATGGACTACAAAATCTGCTCCCCTACTCTTTGCTGCTCGGCATAGATAAGGCTGTCAATTTATTATATGAAGCTTTAAGCAAACAAGCCCGTATTCTCATCGTAGCCGATTATGATGCCGATGGTGCAACCAGTTGTGCGCTTGCCATCAAAGCTTTACGGCAAATGGGCGCAAAAAATGTGGGATTTTTAGTCCCCAATCGAGAAAAACACGGTTATGGCTTAACCCCTGAAATTGTGAAACTCGCACTCACCGATTCTTTGCTCGCTTATGCGCCACCCGGTTTAGTCCCTGATCTTTTAATAACTGTTGATAATGGCATTTCAAGTATTGATGGTGTAGAAGTCGCTAAACAACACGGTATGCGTGTGCTGATCACCGATCACCATTTACCGGGAGAAAAATTGCCCAAGGCTGACGCCATTGTCAATCCCAAGCAAAACGGCGATAATTTTCCGAGCAAAAATCTCTGTGGGGTTGGCGTGATTTTTTATGTGATGATGGCTTTACGGGCGCGTTTGCGTGATAATGGGTGGTTTAGCAGCCAAAATGAACCCAATCTCGCCAATTTTCTAGACTTAGTCGCTTTAGGCACAGTAGCAGATGTTGTCACACTGGATTACAACAACCGCATTTTAGTTGCTCAAGGATTGCGACGAATACGCGCAGATCGCTGTTGCCCCGGTATCCGTGCCTTAGTGCAAGTGTGTGGACGTGACCAAAAGACTTTAGTCGCCAGTGACTTAGGCTTTTATTTAGGACCCCGTATCAATGCCGCCGGACGCATGGATGACATGTCTCACGGCATCGCCTGCTTATTGAGTGAAAATGATTTCAATGCCAGAGAACATGCACAATTACTTCAAACTTTTAATCAAGAGCGTCGCTTAGAAGAGGCGAAGATGCAGCTAGATGCCCTAGAAATGCTTGACACGCTAGGCACAATAGAGAAGATGGGACTTTGTTTATTAGATGAAAAATGGCATCAAGGCTTGGTAGGCATACTCGCGGCGCGTATCAAAGACCGTTTGCACCGCCCCGTGATTATTTTTACTTATGATAAAGAAAATAAAATTAGAGGCTCAGGGCGCTCCGTCCAAGGCGTGCATATCCGCGATGTGATCGACACAATTGCCACTCAACACCCGGAGATGGTCACTTATTTTGGTGGACATGCGATGGCGGCAGGATTGACGATACCACGTTCCCAATTTGAAGCCTTTCAGCAAGCCTTTGATGAAGAAATTCGCAAATATCTATCTGCCGATGATTTACAAGGTATTATTTTCAGCGATGGCACTTTGTCAGGCTCTGATTTTAATTTAGACTTGGCAAAACAGTTAAAAATGCTGACACCTTGGGGACATAATTTTCCAGAGCCTATTTTTGATGGAGAATTTGAGCTAGTGGCGCGTCGTGTCCTCAAAAATAAACACCTCAAAATGCAGGTGCGCCCCCTTGATGGGGGGCCACAGCTTGAGGTAATCGCATTTAATACAGTTGACACATCATGGCCACCTAATGTTAGTCGCCTCAAAATGGCTTATAAATTAGATGTCAATGTATTTCGTGGCTTGACCAATTTGCAATTGATGGCGAACTCTGTGGCTGTCAACTATGATTAATTTATTTTAGGATAAAAGTCATGCCTGCCCAAGAAGATTATCAATCCCAGATCACCGGGTTTTCCCATAAATTAGTCGCTTTAGGATTGTTGAACGAAACTGATGCAATAAAGGCGATTGAACAATCGCAGGCTGAAGGCATCTCTTTTGTGACTTACGTCGTTATTAAACTCAATATTTCCGCTAAAAAGTCTGTTTACTTTTTGGTCATCACTTGCCCCAGCTTGTGGGGTGAAAATATAGTGATGCGAATCATCGACTCTTCCGCTGCCGCCGCCTCTGTAGTTGCAAAATAGAACAAGAAATACCTGAAATTAGCTTACAAGCCCTTGTATTTTAGAAAGAATAAATTTCATATATCAAGTTGTCTGGCCCCAAGCCAGGCGGTTGTGAAGAATGTGGTGGTTCTGGTTATAAGGGACAACTTTTTAGAAAAATGTCGAGCGTTCAAGACCTCAGAGGTTTTGGAGACGAAGTGGCGGGACGCCCAACCTCTGAGGTCTGGGCCAAAAAACAGTCCATTATTTTGATAACTGATAACTGATAACTTACAACTGATATGAGTCCTCAAAAATTAACCTCCCCCCTCACAGGGTTTCCATTTAAATTAGTTTCTTTAGGCCTGTTAAGCGAACATGATGCCATAATAGCGATTGAAGAATCCCGTTGTGATCGCATTTCTTTTATAAGGTATTTACTGAATAAAAAACGGGTTGAACAGGACACAATAGCGTGGGCGTTGAGCCAAGAATTTGGCATTCCCATGATTGACATTGAGAGCATCGAACTCAATCCAGAGCTAATCAACTTATTTAACGAAAAACTGTTAGTAAAGCACCAAAGCTTCCCGCTCTTCAAACGAGGAAAATGTTTGTTCGTCGCAGTCTCCGATCCAACTTATGTGGAGGCACTGAAAGAGATTCAATTCCATACCAACACAGAGATAGAACCCATTATAGCCGAAGCGGACAAGCTTGCTAAAATGATTGAAGATGCCATCGCATTTAGCAGCAATGAATTAGAAGAAAGAGAAATAGAGATTGTTGACAACGACGAACAGAAACAGGTTGTTGACAAGGATGAACAGAAACAGGCAGGAGAAACCAAAAACGTGTCCGAAGTAGAAGCCCCATTTGTCAAATTCGTTAATTCCATGCTTTTTAAGGCTATTATCATGGGGGCTTCTGATTTACATTTTGAGCCCTATGAAAAATTTTACCAAGTGCGCCTTCGCATCGATGGCGTACTCAGAGTCATTGCTAAACCGCCCATCGCCATTTCTCAAAAATTGGCTGCACACATTAAGTTTATGTCACGTTTGGAGGTGAGCAAGTTGCACGCTCCCCAACAAGGGCGTATTAAACTTAAAATTTCTGCCAAAAAAGCGATTGATTTTCGGGTCATCACTTGCCCCACCTTGTGGGGTGAAAAGATAGTCATGCGAATTATCGATTCATCCATCACCAAGCTCAATATAAACAAGCTTGGC
>LUTY01002703.1 GCA_001640045.1 Candidatus Thiomargarita nelsonii
TCCAATTTGGTCAAATTACCCAATTCCCTTGGGATTTCGCCAGTGAGTTGGTTGTAATGCAGATAGAGCTCCTCCAAATGGGTCAAATTACCCAATTCCGTTGGGATTTCGCCAGTGAGTTGGTTGTTATTCAGATAGAGCCACGTCAAATTGCTCAAATTACCCAATTCCGTTGGGATTTCGCCAGTGAGTTGGTTGTAATGCAGACCAAGCCACGTCAAATGGGTCAAATTACCCAATTCCGTTGGGATTTCGCCGGTGAGTTGGTTATAACGCAGACCGAGAACCGTCAAACGGGTCAAATTACCCAATTCCGTTGGGATTGTGCCGGTGAGTTGGTTGTAATACAGAGAGAGCCACGTCAAATTGGTCAAATTACCCAATTCCGTTGGGATTGTGCCGGAGAGTTGGTTGCTATCCAGAGAGAGCCAGGTCAAATTGCTCAAATTACCCAATTCCGTTGGGATTGTGCCGGTGAGCTGGTTGTTATTCAGAGAGAGCCAGGTCAAATTGCTCAAATTGCCCAATTCCGTTGGGATTGTGCCGGTAAGTTGGTTGTAATGCAGATCGAGAACCGTCAAACGGGTCAAATTTCCCAATTCCCTTGGGATTTCGCCAGTGAGTGAGTTGTGATAGAAACCGAAAAACACGTAAAATACCGAAGAGGCAAATTTAGTTGGGGTTGGGCCAGTGGGGAAGTTGCTAGACAGATTGAGATACGTCAAATTGGTCAAATTGCCCAATTCAGTTGGGATTGAACCGCGGAGTCTGTTGAGAGACAGAGAGAGCCTCGATACATGTCCCCCGCTACATGAAACGCCATACCAATTACAAGGCGTATTCGTCACATTCCACCCGCCGTTATCCCGCCAATTAGCACCATCCGTACTATTGTAAAGAGCGACAAGTGCCTCACATTCCGTAGAGGGTATTTCAGTAACAGCCGCGCAGTCTGCCGGTTCATTGTCTTCGATGACGATAGTCGCATTGTCTAAATTCTCCCCAGTAACCGGTGAGGTTAGGGTGATTGTGAAAGTTTCATTCATTTCAGAATTGCTATCATCGTTGATAGTTATTGTGAAAGATTTGTCAGTGACATCACCATCAGCCCAGTTTAGGGTGCCTGTGGCTCCGATATAATCATGTCCTTGCCTGGCGCTACCTTCTGTCGTGGCATAGTCTAGTGTTCCATTTGTATCGCCATTTCTCTGAACAATGAGAGTGACGGTACCGGCATTTTCAGCTACTTTGACGATAGGTGTGGTAAAAAATCCAGAACAAGATGTTTGTGTGGTATCCCAACCCGGGTTGCGGCTATCAAGCCATGCGATAAGTGAGGAGTCAGATGTGGTTAGGTGGTTGTTGTTTAAGTTTATATAATTAATATTAGAAATGTTTTCTGGGATTTCTCCGCATAGTTGGTTGTTAGACAGAGAGAGCCCCATCAAACTGCTCAAATTGCCCAATTCACTTGGGATTTCGCCGATGAGTTGGTTGTTATACAGAGAGAGCTTTGATACATGTCCCTCGCTACATTCAACGCCATCCCAACTACAAGGCATATTCGTCACATTCCAGCCGTCGTTACGCTGCCAATTAGCACCACCAGTACTATTATAAAAAGCGACAAGCACTTCACATTCTTCATAAGGAATATTGGTGACTGTTGCACAGTTTTTCGGGTTGTTGATCGTTAGCACCGCAGTATTTGGCGATCCCAATTCAGCGCCGCCGGTGGCATTATTCAAACTGACAATGAGTGTTTCATCATTTCCCTGCTCGTTCTCGTCAATGATGTCTATTGTAAAAGTCTTGTCAGCGAGACTGCCGTCTGCCCAGTTCAAAGTGCCTGTTGTTTGGGTGTAGTCGTCGGGGGCAGTCGCGGTATCGTCGCTGGTGGCGTATTCTACCGATACGGCGCCGTCACCACTACCAATACGAGTAACGGTGATGGTTGCCTGCCCTCCATCTTCTTTTATACTGTAGGTGGCAGATGAGAATTGTAGTTTGCATTCTTGAGGGCAAGGAGTTTGTGTGGTATCCCAACCAGGGGAGTGGCTATCAAGCCATGCTCGCAGTTCGGCATCTGATGTCCCGACGTTAGGAGGGATCAGGTGGTTGTTGTCTAATTTTAATTTGGCTCCCCATAGATCATCAGATAAGGGTAGCGAGGACAGGTTTTTCAATTCCACTGGGATTTCTCCACAGAGTTGGTTGTTATCCAGAGAGAGATACTCCAATTTGGTCAAATTGCCCAATTCACTTGGGATTTCGCCGGTGAGTCGGTTGCGACCCAAACCGAGTTCCCGCAAATTGCTCAAATTACCCAATTCTCTTGGGATTTCGCCGGTGAGTTGATTGT
>LUTY01002704.1 GCA_001640045.1 Candidatus Thiomargarita nelsonii
GAGATCAGCAGGTTCAAGTGAGGTATCTTGATCGCCACCTAAAATGCGCTGAATGCGTGTAACGACATGTTTGACATCATTTTTGCGTGCGCTTAAATAAGGATCAGCCATTTGCTCGAAGCTTTGCACCAGGCTATCACATTGCATTTTCAAAGCCCATTCTGCATTGCATTGATGTTCATAGATCAAATCTATGGGGACTTTACTCAACAGGCTATCTTCGAGCATCAATAAGTGGGCATCAATCAGTGCTGCAATATCGATCGTCGTATTTTTGGGAACCCGCTTGCGTATGTGCAATAATTGTTCGCGTGCTAAACTGATCGCATTTTCAAAACGTTCGATTTCATCTGGAATGTGGGGTGATTGTATACAAGATTCATTAATTTCGGGTTCGTTTTGAATGATATAGACATTGCCAATGGCAATGCCTTTTGATACTCCGATACCCTGTAGGCTTAGACTCACTTTTCTTCTCCAAAACCGTTTTGTATCAGATGACATAATTCGCTCATTGCGCTTGTCTCATCAGCCCCATTGACAATCAATTCAATCTGGCTTCCCTTAGCCGCTGCCAATAACATAACCCCCATAATACTTTTGCCATTGACTTCGCGCTCTCGGCGTTTCACTTGTATGCTGCTTTCAAATTGTGATGCTAGTTTGACCAATTTGGTAGCAGCCCGCGCATGTAACCCTAATTGGTTAATAATGGTAAGTGTTTTTTTTAGCATAAGTTATCCATTGAAAACAGAATTGACATCTAATATTCCCTGACAGCCGCCAGATAAGGCTCTATTCGCCAGACTATCTAAATCCTCTTTTGAATAATTCATGACTTTAAATAACATAGGTAAATTGAGCCCAGCGACTATCCGCACACGACAGCGATGAATTAATTTCGTGGCAATATTACAAGGTGTGGCACCAAAGAGATCGGTGAGGATTAAGACACCCTGTCCTTTGTTAAGAGTTTTGCAAAGATTTTCGGCATGGTAGCAGAACGCCTCTGGATCATTCTCATGACGGATAGGTAGGACTTTTACAGCCAAAGGCAAAGTCTCATCAACCCAGGTTTTTTGCAAACTTTCTAACAAACTGGTGCCAACGTCATCATGGGTAATCAACAAAATGCCTACGTTCATTTTAGGTTTGAATTATTTTGCTAGGAGTCCAAGATTTATCTTGGACGTTATAACTCTCTATGCCGCACCAATATTTCATATTTATATTGACTAAAATGCTCAGCCAATTGTTCCGTTAAATACACGGAGCGATGATGCCCCCCCGTACAACCAATAGCAATAGTTAGATAATGACGATCATTTGCTTCAAATTGGGGAATCCAAGTTTCTAAAAAGCCAATGAGTTGTTCACGCATTTGCTGTACTTTGGCTTGTGCTTGTAAAAAGTTAATCACAGGCTGATCACGTCCCGTCAAATTTCTGAGTCCCATTTCCCAATAAGGATTGGGCAAACAGCGCACATCAAAAACAAAATCTGCATCGCTGATCATCCCCTTTTTAAATCCAAATGACTGAAATAACAATGAAAATTTATTTGAAGAACAGAGACCTACCCGAATACGGATCATGTCGCGTAATTGATGAACATCCGTCTGGCTCGTGTCGATGTGAATATCGGCACAATTAGCTAAGGGCTCAAGTAATTTGCGCTCCTGTTGAAGGGCTTCTGCTAAAGATACATCACCTGTTGTTAAAGGATGTTTACGACGAGTTTCGCTGAAACGCTTGGTAAGCACTGCCTCATTCGCTTCAAGAAAGAGTATTTGATAGGGAACTTGTGTTCGCTTCAATTTTTGCAATAAAGTGGGTATGTCATGTAAAGCCGTTGTGCGGGCATCTATGCCGAGTGCCACGCAGTCATGGGCTATCTGTTCAGCTTGCTCGGCAAAAGCAGGTAATAATCCAACTGGTAGATTATCTACGCAATAAGTTCCCATATCTTCCAAGCTATGCAAGGCGATAGTTTTACCCGCTCCCGATAAGCCACTCACTATTAGCAATTTCATTTATTTTTAAAATTCGACGCGGAGCGTCGAGGCAGGCATTCCCACGCGGAGCGTGGGAACGAGAAATCGTGTTATACTCAGGAGTGCAAGGCGTACCTTAATTCTCGTTCCCACGCTCAGCGTGGGAATGCCTGTAGCGACGCTCTGCGTCGCGTGTTATTTAGTAGCGATAATGCTCCGGCTTATAAGGACCTTCAATCTGAAGATTAAGATAATTAGCCTGAGCAGGAGTCAATGTCGTCAAATTAGCCCCTATGCGTTTCAAATGCATACGTGCCACTTTTTCATCAAGATGCTTGGGCAGCACATAGACTTTATTCTCATAACGA
>LUTY01002705.1 GCA_001640045.1 Candidatus Thiomargarita nelsonii
AGCATCCTCAATCTTCAAGGCAAATTCATCAGCACCAATCCCAGCTTGCAGAAAATGGTGGGTTACAAGGTTTGCGTGATGGCGCAATGTTGCACGCTGCGGTGGCACGTCCTTTTGCCACCTTTATGGGCGAAGATTTATATCCCGATGATTTTGAAAAAGCGGCGGCATTGTTCCACTCTTTAATAAAGAGTCACCCATTTATGGATGGCACTAAACGGACGGCTTTTCTGTCAGGCCTTTATTTTTTAGCGAATCAAGGCCATATCATTCCAAAGGACTTGCCCAAGGATAGCGTCATTCGTTTTTGTGTAGACGTGGCTTTTGAGAACTTGCATCAGGGGCAAGGTGAAGCAATTGAACCAAAAAGCATTGTCGAGATTGCTGATTGGTTTCGGCATTTATTAAATCCAAGTTGATCAAAGGAGTAACAATGATCGCCCCAAAAAATATTAATGTTTTTTTTGACAGGTGTTGGGAACAAAAATTGAACTGTGATATTCCGACGCAGAGCGTCGATGCAGGCATTCCTTTGCTGAGCAAAGGAACGAGAATAAGAGGCAGGCATTCCGCCGCGAAGCGCACTCACTTAAGTACCGAACCATGAATTATCGGAGATAATTCATGGTTCAGTACTTATAAGTTTTAAGCTTGGGATTTATCCCAATGCTTGGTTTACGGTATCAAGAACACTTATGAATTGTTGAGCTTATGCATCATGACGACTTGATTTGTCGGGGCGGCTCCTACGCACAACTGTTTGAAAAACAAGCACGGCATTACCGATAACTGTTTTTGATGGCCAAATTATAGGATAACAAATATGAAAATTGAATCTATACGACTGAAAAATTTCAAAGTCTTCAAAAATACCCTGATGAGCGATATTCCCCAATTGTGCGTTATTGTCGGTGCCAATGGCGCGGGAAAATCAACGTTTTTTGACGTTTTTTGCTTTCTCAAAGACGCTTACAAAGACAATATCTCTAAAGCGTTAAATAAGCGGGGCGGATTTCATGAAGTCAAAAGCAGAAATTCTGATGGTCCTATCGAAATTGAAATTAAATTTAGCGAAACCTCATTTAAACCACTTATTACCTATTTTCTTTCTATTGAAGAGGAAAATGGGACACCAATTATTAAACGGGAAAAATTCGGGCATTTTATTGATTTTTCGAGAGGTAAAGGATTTGTGGTGACGAATGAACCTCAAAGGGAAGAGCAAACCTTAGCGCGACCGGATATTCTTGCCATCAAAGGACTGGCACAGTTTCAGAAATTTCCGGTTATCATGAAGTTCGGTTCGTTGATTGAAAATTGGCACTTTTCTGATTTTCATATCAATAGTGCCAAACAGATTCAAGAAAACGGATATGCCGAACATTTATCCCGTGAAGGTGAAAACCTGTCTTTGGTAACATACCGATTATATGAACGAGACCAAAATATTTTTAATGAAATTTTAGAAAAACTTAAACAGCGTGTGCCCGGCATTAACTCGGTAGCCGCCAAAATCACCGAAGAAGGTCGAGTTTTATTGAAATTTAAGGATGCTAATTTTAAAGACCCTTTTTTAGCACAGCATGTCTCCGACGGTACCATCAAAATGTTTGCTTATCTGGTTTTGCTCTATGATCCTTCTCCGCACCCATTATTATGCGTTGAAGAACCTGAAAATAAACTTTATCCCAAATTGTTATGGGAACTTGCTGAAGAGTTTCGTATGTATGCCAATCGCGGTGGACAAGTATTTATCTCAACCCATTCTCCCGATTTTCTCAATGCGCTAGAATTGGATGAAATCTTCTGGCTCATTAAAAATGATGGATACACGACACTCAAACGAGCCAGGGATGATGAACAAGTTGCGGCATTTATGGCAGAAGGCGATCAAATGGGGTATTTGTGGAAACAAGGTTTTTTTAATGGAGTTGATCCTCAATGAAACATATTGTATTTTTATTGGAGGAGCCTTCCGCAAAGGAAATGTTAGAAGGTTTGCTTCCCCGATTGGCACCCGAGCTAAGTTATCGTTGTATCATATTTGAGGGTAAACAGGATTTAGAGAAGAATTTGGTTAAGAAAATACGTGCTTATCGTGTACCTAATAGTCAGTTTCTTGTGTTACGGGATCAGGATGCAGGGGATTGTTACACTATTAAGCAGAAACTGGTTGAACTCTGTCAAAAGGCTAATAAAGCAGACAGTTTGGTCCGTATCGTTTGTAGAGAGTTGGAAAGCTGGTATTTAGCGGATTTAAAGGCGGTTGAACTTGGGCTAAAGATTTCTGGGCTGGCTAAACATCAAGGTAGTCAAAAATACCGTTCACCTGATTATTTAGACTATCCCTCAAAAGAAT
>LUTY01002706.1 GCA_001640045.1 Candidatus Thiomargarita nelsonii
CCGCTTTCGGTGGTTTCGGGAAATCCGCTCCGCTCCATTCCCGAAACAACTGATAATCCGAAGTATTGGACAGCGTTTGTCTTGTATGGGGTTTAAATACTGTCAGTAGATAACAACAACCTGATGAGGTGCTAAATGCCTTATGAAACTCAACCAATTAAATTAAAAAGATTTACTGTTGAAAATTTCAAAGCCTTTCAAAAATGTGTATTGGAACTGGCGCCACTGACTATTTTGATTGGCGAAAATTCTTCTGGTAAATCTTCACTATTACAGGCACTACTATTGCTCAAACAAACGCTCGAATCTCCGCCAGGGGGGGGAATACTTAATTTAAACTCATACTATGTCCAATTTCACCAATTTCGAGAAATTGTTTTTGGGATGCCGTCAGGTAAAGCTATCGTGGGTTTTGAACTCGCACTTGGGGATGACAACTTGAGTTTTAAAATTGGCACGGCAGAAAATCAATTAAATTTGTTTGATGTCCGCCTCAATGATAAAAAATTATTCTTGGAAAACTCAGGATTTTCGTTCAACAGAAATGCGACGCTGCGTTCTCTATTGAATCATTATTTATCAGGGGCGCAACTCAATGAGATGGCAATTATGCTATTCTTTGCTGGCATTGGTTACGTCCAGCCAATACGCCCCCTTCCACAACGTTATTATGACTTGCGTGGTACCAATCCCTACTGGATCGGTAGCCAAGCGGAGGATATTGCGGATTTTTTAGAAGTCAATCCGAATGTTAAAACACAGGTACGACATTGGTTTGTCGAATTAGCTAAAATGGCGCGAGATGTGAAATTTAAAAGTAATCCAAAACGGGGTCAAATGGAAATCGTTTTTACCGAAGCCAAATCCGGCTTGGAGATAGATATTTCCCGTTTAGGTTTTGGTTATTCGCAAATTCTACCGATTGTCATAGCGACTTTTTCTCAAATGAACATGTTGATTTTTGAAGCCCCTGAAATTCATCTCAATCCAAAACTACATGGCGTGATGACTGATTTGTTCATTGAAGGGGCTTTAAGCGGCAAACAAGTGTTGGTTGAAACGCACAGTGAACATTTGATTTATCGTGTACAACGTCGGATTGCTGAGGGCAAGCTTGCACCTTCCGCCGTTGCCATTTATTACGTGCAACGGGATGAAAAGAGTTCTGTCGCTGAGCGGTTAACGATAACTGAGAAAGGTGAAATCCCTGATTGGCCTGAGGGATTTTTTGAAGCGGAAATGGATGATATCTATGCGAGAGTTTTAGCTGCCTAAAAGGTAAACAACATGTCAAAACGCCTGACACTCCCAATTGAGAAACCGAGAGAAATTTTACTAGATGAGAGTTTTATTCTGTGTGCTTCTCATCAAGGCTGTGACTCTAAAGATGAATATTGTCAGGAGGAACTTGAAGAGAGACAATTGCGGGCATTAACTGCCATATTATCAGCCTATCTTGCAGGGGTTTCTCTGGTTTTGGATGAGACAGAACCGAGTCAAGTTGCCACCATTTATCGTGAAAAATACCGCCTGATGTCTCTTGATGTGAAAAAAATTTTAAAGCGATGGTTGGATGGGCGGGGTGGACGTCTCCGCAGATGTAAACTGGCTAAAATTAATCCCAAAGCTGTCAAAGCCTGTAAAATGGGTACACTTGATCCACTGCTGTGCCGGTTAGCGATAGCTTGTCGCGGACAAGCCCCCTTGTGGACACTAGACTCTGATTTTTGGTGTGCAAGCGAATTTCATCCAGAAATAAAGCCAACCTGCCCACAAGCGGCTTTGGATTCTGTGAAATGAAACGACAGGCTATAGTAAACTGATGTATTGGGCGGCGTTTGTGTTGTATGGACTACAGGAATTAATTATAAGAAGGGATAAGTCAAAACAGCAATAATGGACGGTATTTAGTTGTTTCGGGAATGAGCGGAGCGATTTCCCGAAACTAAAGCCAATGATGTCATGGATATTCGACTACCCATTCACAAGGTATTTAAATGGCGAAAAAAGACATGAATAAGCTCGTAGGTTGGACTGATGTTACGAAGTCCAACTTGAATTTTTATTGACACTAAAAATTTTTCAGACTATTTTTTGACATCGCATGGCGGAGCATTTTCACTACAGTGGCAACGATGAAAACCATTGTAACTAAAGAGCTATATAAAAATTGGCTTAATTGAGCCTCACATTTTTTTCATCTCCGAGTCTAATTATTAGACACAGAAACTGAAACAAGCTGATTGCTACTGACTTACCGCGCTGATAACTGATAACTGATAACTGATAAAGGCGTTTAACGAACTAGGAATAAGCTAATGAATGCTCAAGACTAGAAATTCAATGTAGCGTTTGATGG
>LUTY01002707.1 GCA_001640045.1 Candidatus Thiomargarita nelsonii
CCCATAAGTATAATCCTCAAGTCCAGAGAAATAACACCCAATCCTACCCACAGCAATACCAATCGCTAAGGAGGGAGCAAAATATGCACCTGTCGAGCCATCTATTTTCATCACTTTTTTGAAAAGCTCAACTGCCATGATACCACCGACGATAGCCCCTAGAACAGACTTTCCTATGATGACTCCATTAGCGTCTAATGAAAAGTAAGTGTTGAGACTTCCAATTATAAATGCCCCTACAAAGGCACCGATAATGACGATAGTGTAGTAGATATAGCGTAAATTTTCATCAGCTATGAGTTGCGTTTTTGCTTTGAAGACTTTCCATGCTAAGATGGCGCCTATGGTGTAGGCTAGTAGGTCAAAAACTAAATGTATAGACATTTGGCTGTCGTTATGTTTTATTACATTGGCGCGTGGGCACGAGAAAAATTTCTGATTTGCATTGATTTTTCCTAACGCTTGCTCTGCTTTTTCTGTTTAAGTGTTGAGACTTCCAACCATAAAAGCATAAGGGCTTAGAACGATTTTATCGCACTGGCAACAAGTCTGGCATTCAAGCAAAACATGCCTCGCGGTTGAGATTGATCCTCTCCAACTTAGACCAAGCCGAAAGCCCAGAAGACATGGACTTACCCTGCATTGCACCAATTAAAAGGCTCACGCAAAGGTATTTGGGCAGTCAGCGGCAATTGGCGTGTAACGTTTCGTTTTGTTGGCCGCAATGCTGAAATCGTCAACTACGAAGACTACCACTAACGAGATAACACTATGAATATGCATAATCCTGCTCATCCGGGCGAAATTCTCAAAGAACTGGTTCTTGAACCTTTGGAACTATCTATCACCGAAGCTGCTCGTCATCTTGGCATAAGCCGGAAAACGCTTTCTAAAGTGCTCAATAAGCGTGGCGCGATCACTCCAGAGATGGCTTTGCGGCTTGAGATGGCGTTTGGCAAACCTAACGCTACACATTGGTTAAGGCTACAAAACGCTTTTGATCTTTGGCAAACTCGACAGCATTCTATTGATATTCAGGTGATACCATTTGAAGTTTGTCATGCGGGTTTATTGAAAGCATAACTAATGACGGACAACGAATTACCACAGACTGAGTACAACGGATGAGATCACTCCGCTCACCACGAAGTTTAACGGCATAAACATATAATAAATTCATATCGTTAATATTACACCACGAGTTTTTAAATCCGTTTATTCCGCTAATCCGTTGTACTCATTATTCTTGTATATGACCACGATCTTATCCTTTATTATAACCATTGGCTGTCGTTATGTTTTATTACATTGGCGCGTGGGCACGATAAATATCAGACTTTTACTCAGTTTCATCCTTCGTATTCTCCTCTAAGTGCTAACGCTGCAAATCAGCCGCCGACGATAGGAACTCGGCTGGATTTATTTTGTTAGGTCAATGCCAGATGGTGTTCTTCGGCATGTTTTCGAAGAGCACTATTGACTGATTCTGAATCAGGAAATAGCTTGTGTAGTTCAGGTGCTATGATGACTATGTTAGTTCCTTCCCGATAACGCTTGACATATTTTCCCCGCTTTCCTGATTTAATCAGTTCTGCTGGATACTCAGGTCTCAAGGTATCTTCATCGTTCATAAGCTTTACGCTCCTGGCGGGTCATCCGCCGTGCTGAAATAATACGAATTATGTCTAACCTTTCGGTATAGGATACGACAAGAGGATTTCCATTTGAGGAGATACCAAAAAGCAGGTATCGCTCTTCACCATATGAATGATCTGGGTCAGGGACACACGAAGAATGTTCGTCATCAAACACTTCGCTGGCTTCAATGAATGAAACTCCATGTTTCTTTTCGTTAGTTCGAGCTTTTGTTCTATCCCACTCAAAGTTCATTATTACTCCCCAAATGAAGTAAATTCAGAAATTATACCTTTGGATTCCAAAAGACTGAAAAATTTATGGTTCAGTAGTTAACGGAGCGGAGATCATGCCTGCGCTCCGCCTCGAAAATTAACTAGCTTCATCAATCCAAGCCATCTGAATCGCCTCAAGAATTTTCTCGCCACTCTGATGAGGATCATCATCAAAATCTTCAAGTGCCAAAATCCATTTGTGCATATCAGGAAAATTCACATATTGTGGATCAACATCAGGATATTTTTCATATAATTCAATCGCAATGTCTTGCGTATCTGTCCACTTCATGATAGCCACCCCTAGTGATTTTCAGAAACCATGTTAATCGTGTATTTGGGAATCTCTATGACCAAATCTTGGTCAGCCACTTTGGCTTGACAACTCAAGCGCGATTCTGGCTCTAAGCCCCAAGCTTTGTCGAGTAAATCTTCTTCTTTTTCATC
>LUTY01002708.1 GCA_001640045.1 Candidatus Thiomargarita nelsonii
ACTTTGTTATTGTTGTTGACTGGTCAGGTTAATGCGACTTTGTTAGGGCCAATTCCGTATACAAGTTTTACAGATAGCCCTTTTTTTGTTGGAGAATTTTCCTATTTTTATTTGGAAGATTTCGAGGACCATTTATTTAATACTCCCGGTGTTACTTCATCTGCTGGAGGTGTTGTAAGTGTTGTGTTCGGGCCTAGTTTGCATGATTCGGTTGACGCAGATGATGGCGTAATCGATGGTAGCGGATTGGCTGGGAATAATTTCTTTAGTTGGAATGGCGCAGTCGGTATTACGTTTACCTTCGATGCAGGGATACTAGGTGCTTTACCGACTCATGTGGGGATCGTCTGGACCGACGGAGCTGGAACAACGACCTTTAAAGCTTTCAATGCGGACGGCGTTTCGCTGGGAACTATAGGACCTGTTTCAATCGCCGATGGAAATCACAATGGAGCAACGGGCGAGGATAATTTTTTCGGGGCAATTGATCTTGGGGGTATTTCTAGTATTTTTATTAGTAATACTTCCGGAGGCATTGAGATTGATCACCTTCAATTTGGTGTATCAAATTGTGCTGATGTTAACATTACCCCAACTAATTTTTCTCACAGTTCAAGTGCTGAAAGTGGCACGGTGACAATAAACGCATCCCCCGAATGTTCTTGGACAGCCACCAGCAACACCGACTGGGCAACGCTCACTTTCGGCGAAAGTGGCAACGGTAATGGCACCGTCACTTATTCCATCACGGCTAATCCCAGTCATAAAAGCCGTCAAGGAACGCTCACCATAGCAGGGCAAACCTTTACCATCACACAAGAGGGCATTGAATGTAGCTATAGCATTACCCCAACCAGTCAGTCTCACAGTTCAAATGCTGAAACGGGATCGGTTCAAGTGAGCGCATCGGGCGACTGTCCTTGGACTGCCAGCAGCAACATCAGTTGGGCCAATATCGCCTCTGGTGGCAGTGGAAACGGTGATGGCACTGTCACTTATGCCATTATGGAAAATACCGGAACCACTCGTGAAGGTACGCTGACCATTGCCGGGCAAAGCTTTACCATCACACAAGCAGGCAAGCAATCTCCCCATCCAACTTGCAGCACCACCGACGATGAGTTAGTCTTCACCAAATTGAAAGAATTCTACGCAGTTGGAGAGATTGTGGAGGTGGACTTAGTTGCCTGTGCCACGAGCCGTTTTGATCGTGCTGACTTGTGGGTCGCCATTGAACTGCCTAGCGAGGAGGTCTTGTTTATGACCACCAACCCCTTTGAACCATTCAGCCTGACACCACAAGTTTTTAGAAAGTCGGTAGCAAACACCAAGGCGAACTATCATATCTTACAATTTGAAGTGCCGCCGGATTTGGGTGGAAAATACACTTTTTATGCCGTCTATGTCAAAGACACTTGAGACACTGAGGTTAAAAAACTCGGTGCCTCAAGCCGTTGTAGGATAATCGGTTGTCACGCCGCCTTTGCATCGATCCGAGAAAATTTAACTAAATATTTCTGTGACAGGCAAACGAATATCCATCACGTTATCGAACAACTCAACACTCATTCCGAAGGTTTCGGATTTTTTCGGTTGTGAATACACGGTTACAGATTTTATTGCTGGATTAACTAACCAACATGATTTAACACCTAATGCAAAATAAGCTTTTATTTTTCTGATTAAATAACTAATTGCTTGCCGGGGTGATAATATTTCAATGGCTAATTCAGGCATTTGAGACACCGAAATTAAATCAACCTCTTCGTCTGGTACGGTTGGCAATTCTAAGTAAGCGCAAACATCAGGCTTAAGTTCATTCTTAACACCGAGTCGATATTCACTCAGATCATGTTGGCTAATATCCAAACTGAGTTCAGTTAGAACGGCAATATTTTTATTTGTCTGTTTTAATGAACTGGCGATATTTGCTTGGGTCAAGCCGTGATATATGGAGCCCATGTTATCCTCTCCGTCTATTCCGTTATTCTCAATTTCATAGCTGTCGCTCATACGTCCTCCTATGTATACATTTTTTTTTCATTATACTCCTACGCTTCAATGGTGCCAAGAAAAATTTACAATTTTGACACACATACATAACATAATATACGATTATCCA
Organism: Candidatus Thiomargarita nelsonii; assembly: GCA_001640045.1. Classification (GTDB taxonomy): domain Bacteria; phylum Pseudomonadota; class Gammaproteobacteria; order Beggiatoales; family Beggiatoaceae; genus Thiomargarita; species Thiomargarita nelsonii_A. Next base: position 2,123 of record LUTY01002708.1, read on the forward strand.
CCTTTTCTAATGACATCTTCGGTTCCCATGATAATGATTTTTTCCTGAATGCGTGTTAAAAAACTGTTCCCCTGCTTGTCATTGAAATCTTGTAGTGAATAAATACTTGGATTTATGGAGCGTTGCAATTCTTTTTCTGCGAAGATCAGTATCGCTTATTGCGGTATCTGTCGCAATGGAGCCATAGATAAAGGCAAATTCGATGGACTCCTTTACTGGCTTGTCGTATGACA
>LUTY01002709.1 GCA_001640045.1 Candidatus Thiomargarita nelsonii
CCAGCTTGGAAAAGCTCTTTTTCATCAATGTGCTCCCATTGTTCAGGACTCTGTAAGATTGAATGATCACTGAATGTTTTCGATTTTGAACGGTCTGTGCGATTTCGATAAGTCCGAACTCTTGAACGCTGCCTGACAGTGGAAGAATCCTGTAGTCGAGTTTTATCATCTGACATGTTTTTTTTCCTGCGTTGAGCCATGAGGTTTAGCTCATGGCGGTCGATCCGCTATCGTGATTTTTCACAACGATCAAGGAAGTACATTCAACATCTCTGCCGCCTCGCTATGACCTAGACATTTCGCCGTTCTAAACGCACTTTTCGCTTGGGATATTTGATTATCATTAAAATATTTGTGGCCACTGGCATAATAATCATTGGCTAAGCTGTCTTTCGATTTTGTGAGTTTTACGCCACAGACGGTTTTGACCTTTTTTGTTTTGACCTTTTTTGTTTTGACCTTTTTTGTTTTGACCTTTTTTGTTTTGACCTTTTTTGTCTTGGGTTCCACTAAAGGCTCTATAACCGGCAAACTCAGACTCATGCCCGGTATCAAATCAGCATTTCCAGTCAAGTAAGCCACTAAAAAATCCTTGTTTGAATCTCCATACACTCGCTGAGCAATTTTTTTCAGAGTGTCATTTGGCTTGACTATAACCAACTTATGTTTTTCTAACAGCGTCTTTAACAAGCGATGTGCTTGTTTGTGTTCAGGATTAAATAAAAGTGCGCGAAACAACGCCGCTTTTGCACTCTCCTTGTCCTTTTTTTGATAAAAATCTTTCCCTTGTTTAAAGTGAACATTAGCTTGACTGCGAAGTTTCCGTTTTATCGTGACTACTTTCTGTTTGGCTTTGTTGATTACCGCTCTCTCTCCTCCTTTAAAAATTAAGAAATCTCTAATCATTTTCCAGTACAACAACGCCGTCCGCCACTGCCCTTTTTTGTAATACTGATCAGCCTGTTTAGGTAAAATGATTCTAATAAATTTGGCTTGATCAATCTGTTCTACGGCAAAACCTTTTATCCCCTTGAAGGTTTTGAGCGTTTTTTCAAAGTTTTTAAGATGGGAAGCACCGTATATCATCGCACGATTGATTCTATAGTTATTAACAAAGAACGGATTACTCTCTCGCTTAACAGTAAACGCGCCGTGATAGCCATGTTTTTTTAGTAAATCAACGACAAGTTGGTTCGTATCACCGTAGGGGTAAGCCAAATATTTCACATTAAAACCCAGTTGTTGTTTAATAACCCGTCTGGCTTCGTCCAGCTCCCTCTTAATCGCCTCAAAATAGTCTGCGAAAGATTCCCCAGATTTTGGCTTAGTTAAATTGCGATGTGTTTTCGTGTGACATTGAACATCGATATCATTGTTATTCACCATTTCCCGAATTTGAGCCCATGACAGTGTTTTCGGGCTCTGGTTAATTAAATCAGTCTGTATAAACAAGGTCGCTGGAAAACCGTATTTATTAAGAATTGGAAAAGCAATGTGATAGGCATCACTCCACCCATCATCAATAGTAATGACGACCGATTTTTCAGGCACCTGCCCTAATTCTAAAAAATCGAACAATTGATCGATCGTGATAACGCGATACCCATTATCTTTTAGAAATTGCATTTGCTGCTCAAAATGGTCAGCTCTAACGTGCAATTTATCCGACTTGGTTTTTGAAAAATGATGATAACTGAGTACCGGGACAGTTTGATACCCTACCGCTGTCAATCCGCTGGGTCTAAAATTGAAAAGAGGAATAATCACTTGTTGGCCGGGCGTGACCTGCTTAATACCATTAAATTCACCAATCCGCCAAGCTTCTCGTTCATCGTTTAAATATTTCAACGCGAGAGATGCTAAACTGTCTTGGGATTTCGCCGTAATAAACATGAAATCAGAGGGCTGCTGCCGCGTCGTAGGCGTAGGCACTGGAGAAGGCAACTCACGCTCACTCGCACAACCGCCCAGCATCAACACTATCAGGACTGATAGGAGATATTTTTTAGGATCGTTAAAATTTTTGTACATAGGTGTTTGCAACCCCGTCCGCTCCGTTTTCATTGTTAGGAGTCCAAGATTTATCTTGGACGTCCAAGATAAATCTTGGACTCCTTTAAACAGTATAGATTATATTTTTTGTTTTTACTGTACAGCCTAGCGTTCAGCTTGCTCTAAACGCTGTTTTAAGTCAGCTAAAGCCGGTGAGTCTGGATTCACTTTTTCTAAACGAGACAAATATTTTTTGACATTGCTAAATCTCTTCTGGTTTAAAGCACTCTCTGCCAATATTTTGTAACGTTGCTCTATCTTTTTTAAGCCATCAAGTGCATCTGCATTATCTGAATCTATCG
>LUTY01002710.1 GCA_001640045.1 Candidatus Thiomargarita nelsonii
TTCTTGAGTCTTCACTCAAATTGTGTACTTTTATCAATGAATCGCTTATGTCATATAAATCGGTTGGCTCAAATAAAAAACCATTTTCGCCATCGGCGCCATAGGCAAAAGCGTAGCGCATGTTTTTCAGGGTGCCTGCTGGTGAGAGTAGTTCTGGTTTTTTCATAGTGTGTTTAACTCCTCAATGCCATCGCCGTTAAGGGCAACCACAAGGGATTGCCCCTACATAATATAACGGTTTGTAGGGGCAATCCTTTATGGTTGCCCTCTTAACTACTTAATGGCATTGGTTCAACGCCTGCCACAAACATTTCCCACCACTGGCTTTATCAATCGCGGCTAAACGTTGAACATGGCATTGTAATTCTTCTTCAGTGGGTGCCAGCACTGTTAAAGGTGCCCGTTCTGAAGAAATGCGTTTGATTGTCGTTTTCTGTTCCTTCATTTTAATCTTATCATCGAAGGCTAATAAACTGACTTGCCCCCCCGTCATTGTTAAATAGACTTCGGCGAGTATTTCCGCATCAAGCAAGGCGCCATGCAATTGACGGCTAGAATTATCGACATTATAGCGTTTGCATAAGGCATCAAGATTGTTTTTTTGGCCTGGATGATGATCCCTTGCGATGCTCAAGGTGTCAATAATTTTAGGACAATAATGCTCAAGTGGTTGCCAGCCTTTCTTGAGTAATTTCAATTCGTGATTAATAAAACCCACATCAAACTTTGCATTATGAATAATTAATTCGGCTCCCTTAATAAAGGCGATGAATTCTTCTACAATGTCGGCAAAACGTGGTTTCCCTTGGAGAGACTCATTAGTAATGCCGTGGACTGTGATGGCGCCTGCATCAATTTGACGATCAGGTTGTAGATATTCTTGATAACGCTTATCGGTGATCTGTCGATTTAAAATTTCTATACAACCAATTTCGATAATACGATGACCGTTGGTAGGACTGAGACCTGTGGTTTCTGTGTCTAAGGTGATTTGGCGCATGATTTAATCCATTTTGGACGAGTAGATTTTTTCAACATTTTGAGCTATATTTGAGAAAAAAACAAGAGAATTAATTTTTCAATAACGACAAGCAATTTTATTTAAGCAGGGATAAGTCAAAACCGATAATAACTACAGGGATTGGTGCGGCTCGTTTGGTCTAATGCGCTATTTTATTAGCAAAAATAAAGCCTTATGTACAAAACTCCAAAGCCTCTTCGCTAAAACCCTCATAACTGAAAAACCAAATCCGCATCCGTTCTGCTTGTCGATCTTTCTTAACTACCTCAGCTTTGTCCAATAATTTTTCGATATCACCGGGACCAACTTTACGGCCACGCTGCCACTTACTTTCGGCCACCCATTGCTCCATTCCAGCACCACCATGAACATCAATTTCACTATGGTTTTCATCTGAAATCGTTAGCTCAAGTTTGAAATTCAAAGAGAACGCTATGATTACGATTTTGACCGCTTTTGGGATTATCATATCGCCTCGCAGTTAGAATTGGTTAAAAGCCACAAAGAGTACCAGTTAGATCGTACTGTTTATACCATTGTTTGGTTTACCCGTAAAGTACGTGAAAAACAATACCAACGGAGTTTGATGACAACTCGTCAAGTGACTGAAACCGAACAAGGGGAATCTACAATACTTTATCCCCATCAATTGTTTTTTCTCAACCCGTTTTACCTGAACGACAAAACTCCCCAAGGGCTAGAAGACTGGATGACTTTAGTGGTTGAAAGTATTAATAATCCGACTCATCCAAACATTAATCTCAATCGCCAGATTATGCAAAAAGCGGCTAAGTTAATTGATGATGATGGATTAACGCCCCAAGAACGCATGGCAATCATAGATGAACGAGACTACAATAATATGCGGCGCAAGGAATGGGAAGATGGATTGCAAATCGGACGAATAGCTGAAAAGCAAAAAATTGCCCGCAGTTTGTTAGCAAAAGGACTTGACCATGCTTTCATTGCTGAAACCACTGGCTTGTCTATTGATGAGTTAGAATCCTTAACTTAATTCTACTTTGTCAGATTTGGCGTTCCGCCACTGCGTTGCATGTAGGGTGGATATTGCTCCGCGTATCCACCTAATTTCAAAGGTATTATGGTGGATACGCGGAGCAATATCCACCCTACAAACCTATCGTGTTTCTCGTTCCCACGCTCTGCGTGGGAATGCCTGCATGGACGCTCCGCGTCCTGCAAAAGTAGTCAAACCTAAGACTTATTGAGCCGCCAATCGCAAATCGAGGTTAGCTTTAGATCGTCTATTATTTTGAGAATTTGTTTAGCCTTCCACGGTGAATCCTCAATGTGCCAAGTCGCGTTGTTATC
>LUTY01002711.1 GCA_001640045.1 Candidatus Thiomargarita nelsonii
ATTAACCTGCGGGGTATTGGTCTCCCCGTAGGTTTGCCGGCACGAAATGGCATTGACGCTGAGCGTGGGAACGAGAAAAAATTTGTCATCCTAACATAGGATGTCAGCCAATGATAACTGCCACTAAATTTTATGCACATATTAACTTTGTTAATGTTATTAGAAATGAAACGAGACAATTAGAATTGCTGTAAAATACCAGAAAATTTTTGCTAACTGAGTCCAATGTCAAAAATACACATAAACAAACACATCATCTACGTCACCGGCTTACCCCGCGCCGGCTCTACCTTGTTATGCCAACTACTGGCTCACCATCCGCAGATTTACAGCACCGGGCACAGTTCACCCCTCTCTCTCGCCTTAAATCAACTACGTCACCAGCTTAGCGATAATGAATTTTTATTGTCACAACTGGATGTGGACTTTGATTTAGGCTATCAACGATTGGTCAATGCCTACCGTGGCTTCATTAACGGCTGGTTTGCTGAAACTGATAAAACCTGGGTGGTAGACAAAAATCGGGGCTGGCTCAATCAGTTGGAAACCGTGTATGGGCTCGATCCTGATTGTCGCCTGTTGGTTTGTGTACGTGAACTGGGGCAGATTTATGGCTCCATCGAGGCGCAGCATCAAAAGACTTTGTTGCTAGATTTTCCCGATCATCTGGCTAATTTGTCCCGCTACGCCCGTGCTGATAAGTTGTTTGCCCCAGAGGGCGTGATCGGTGGCCCATTAAAAGCCCTTGAAAGCATACAAGATATCGAAAATTCCTTACAATCGAGGTTGTATTATGTTATATTTGAGCACCTGATAAGCGAACCAGTGGTGGTGATGCAAGGTATTTATCAATGGCTAGGTTTGCCAAACGCGCCTTTTGATCCACAAAATCTGTCGGTTTCCGAGCATGAAAGCGATAGCTATTATCGCTTTAAGTACCGGCACCAAACTCATAGCCGAATTCAAGCGAGAGTCAATCATCCGATACCGGCGCGAATTAATGCTGAACTTTCCAAAAATTTCGCTTGGTTTTATCAAACTTTTTATCCAGGACTATAGAGAGGTAATTATGAAAAAAACTTCTAATTTGCAACACAAGAGCAACGTGTCCCCTTTGGGAACACCGCTGCCCTTATCCTTGGCTATCACGGCAGCACTTGCAGTTAGCAATCCCCTGTCAGCGGCCAATGTCAATGTAACCCAAGCCATTGATAATGGGGATGATTCCGTCAATGGCAGCCTGAGTTGGGCGATTAGACAGGCTAATGTCGCAGCGGGCGATGATACTATCACATTGACAACGGATGTGACAATTCAAAATGTGATGACAAATCTTATTAATAGCAATGTGGAGATAGAGGGAAATAGCCACACTGTCAGCGGCAATAGCCAGTTCCGTCCCTTTTTTGTTCTCTCGGGCACGGTGATATTGCGTGATTTGACGGTTAGTGATGGGCTTGCTAAAGGCGGAGACGGTGGTGTGATCGGCAGCGGCGGCGGTGCAGGGCTAGGCGGTGCGTTGTTTGTCTATGACGGTGCCGTTACGGTGGAAAATGTTACTTTTAGCAACAATAGGGCGGTCGGCGGTGACAGCAGCGGCAGCGACTACTGCGGCGGCGGCATGGGCGACGGCTGTGGTTTGTTCAGTCTCAAAGAAGGAGAGGTATTAGCCGAAAAAGGGGACATCGAAGCGGCGACAGCGAAATTCAAAGAAGCGGAAATGTTGCTACCCGACTTAAATTTGAAAAACTTAGAAAAAATGGCAGCCAAAACGGTGGCACAAATGCGCCTGAAAGAGGGAGAAGAATTATTAGGGAAAGATGAGATTGAAGCAGCCGTCACACTCTTCAAAGAGGCACTGGTGCTAGATGCCCAATTACAATCCTCAGTGATCGACTATACCGCTGAACTGCTGATGCAAGAAGGCGAACAATTAGCACGAGAGGGAGACATCGAGGGTGCGGTAGCGAGATTCAAAGAGGCACGGCAATTGACTCCTCAGTTAGAAGAGTTAAATATAGAAGAACTGGCTGCACTATGGATTAACCAAGAAGAAGTAGAACGAAAAGAATGGTGGGAGACGGTTGAAATCATTTTAGAGAGTATTGCTGCGGTTGGAGCGATTGCGGCTTTGATTGTGCTGCTTTAACTCGTTCCCACGCGGAGCGTCACTCGTAACTCGTTCCCACGCTCTGCGTGGGAATGCCTGTAGCGACGCTCTGCGTCGCGTGTTGCTGAGTCATCAAACGTTTTTTACAGGACGCGGAGCGTCCGGGCAGGCATTCCTTTGCCTCGCGTCAATGCCATATCGTGCCGCATAAAAATCAGACCTACGAGGAGAACCATACCTCGC
>LUTY01002712.1 GCA_001640045.1 Candidatus Thiomargarita nelsonii
TTGGGTAGGTTTCTGGTTATTTCTTCAATGTAGTTATCATAATTTGTAGCTTCTTGTTTGCCGAATTTATGAATCAGTGAACAAAGTAGCCAAGGCTCAATAAGATTAAGCAAATAGCGTTTTCCTTTAAAATAGTGGCTTTCACCCGATATAAATTCTCTCTCGGTTTGTCTGTCTTGGGCATTAAAATTAGCCTGATGCTTTTTTATCCAAGCCAATTTTGATAGGGCAAATAAACGCACCGATTCGTCATTTATGCTTAATGGCGTAGCAATACGCACTCTTCCATTGGGTGGATATACGGCAAGATGTAAGTTTTTTATATCTTTTCGATCCACATCAATCTCTATATTACCCACTTTAATTTGGTGCATATCAATACTCTGCTTGATTTTTTACAATTTCAAAAATATCATCCACCTTATCCACTGGAATATGCTTTTTGATGGTATATTTTACTTCTCGTTCTTTGATTTTATTGCCTCTCCAATCATCTTTTTTCGTAGAGTGAATTTCACTATCCAAGGCTAATGCCAGTCCTTCATCTTTATCTAAATTGTCATACAATGCCCTTTTAGCGTTTGAGTTTAGAGAACTTGGGTAAGTTGCAGACGTTGCCGGGTTAGTAATCTGTTTTGTCAGTGCTACAATTTCAGCTAAATAGGCTTCATAGCTTTTGGCTTGTTCTTGCCTTTCTTTAATGAGTGCGTTCAGTAGCACTGACATTTTTTCAAAATATTTAGGATTAGTCGGTTTTTCCTCAGTAATGACTTTACGTAGATTGTTCTCAATCGTTTCGGCAACGGCTGCTTGATTGCTTCTAATGCCTTTTGGCAGTGTTTTTATAGCCTCTTTGCCTTTGGCTACGATTAATTGAACCAGTGTCATCTCATCAAATTCCGAAACCTTTTCGCTTTCTTCAGCACGGATGTAAGTGTCGATTAAATGACGCATCGCTGGCTCGTAGGCTTTTAAATCAATGTAGTCGCCACTGGCTTTTTTTATCTCTTCTCGTAAATCAGTGTAGTATTTTACCTCATTTTTTATGGCTTCGGTTTCAGCCACTGAGTAGCCCGCGGCTTGCATTTCATTGGCAATATTGGCATAAGCTCTTATTAATGCAATGGTATATTTATAAAGTGCGACACGCTCTTTGTCTGAACTGCCACAAAAATATCTGATATAAGCCAAGGAATCTTTAGGCGGTTCTACGGGTTCACATAATGCTTTTATGGTTTCTAAGGCCATATCTAAGCGTTCTTTTCCCTTTTCAAGGCGGTTAGTCAAAAGTCCGGCGACCTCTTCTGGCTCATATTGGTCAAAGGCTTCGGAGGTATAATCATCAACTGACTTGGCAAGGCTTTTAAAAAGGTCTTTATAGTCAATGATATAACCATATTCCTTGTCTTCTCCATCTAATCGGTTGACGCGACAAATCGCTTGAAACAGGCTATGATCTCGCATAGTTTTATCAAGGTATAAATAGGTAGCGGATGGCGCATCAAAGCCGGTTAATAGTTTATCGACTACTATCAGCAATTTCATTTGAGCCGGCTCATTAATAAATTTATCTTTTACTTCTATCTCAAAATCTGCTGTATTTTTGCCATTTAGCATTTTTGTATAGATTTTATATTGCCTTAATTTCTCAGTTAAGCCTTCTTCTCCGCTGCTTTCTCCTTTTATATCTTTTGTGGAAGGATTATAAGAGGTAATAATTGCACATTGCTTAAATCCAGCTTTTTGAAATAATTCATAGTATTTACAAGCTTGATATATACTACCCGAAACCAGCATGGCATTGCCTTTACCATTTTGTAAACGATCTTTAGTTGCCATATCAAACAAGATGTCATTGACGATTTTGCTGAGTCTATCTTCAGAACTCAACACTTTTTGCAGAGTTCCCCAGCGTTTTTTGAGCTCGTTTTTAGCAATATCTGTCAAGCCTTTGGTTTTAGCTTCAAACCATTCATCTATACGATGTTGTGATGCAATACTTTGGTCAATATTTCTGGCTTCATAACGCAAATCTAATACAACTTCATCAGCCACAGCTTCATCAAATTTATAGGTATGAATATAAGGGCCGAATATTTCTATACTTTTTTGTTTATCTTGCTTTAACAGCGGTGTACCAGTAAAACCAATCAGCAAAGCATTAGGCAGGATTTTCTTCATGGCTTCGTGTAATTTGCCCGATTGAGTACGGTGGCATTCATCTACAAACACATAAATATCGCCTTTAGCTGCAAAATTTTTGGGTAGGTTTCTGGTTATTTCTTCAATGTAGTTATCATAATTTGTAGCTTCTTGTTTGCCGAATTTATGAATCAGTGAACAAAGTAGCCA
>LUTY01002723.1 GCA_001640045.1 Candidatus Thiomargarita nelsonii
GAGAACAGACAATATCATCAAGATGCCTAAATGGCTATATATTTTATTGTTGTCACCTAAAGAAACGCTTATAAAAGCACATAACAGGAAAACAAAAAAAGAATTAACCCACAAAAACGCTTCAAAGGCATTTTGTTTTAAAACCCGTAAATAGTCAATCCATGTCACATTGGGATGATAGTCAGCTGGATTATTAATCAAATTAATCAGAGTATGATGAAAAATGGTAGCCCAGCTATAATTATTCGCTAGATGATTGATAGATAAATAGCTCAAAGCAGATAACACAACAAAGAAAAGACTGGCTCTCCAATTGAGTCGATATGCAGAAAATAAGCTTAAATAAGTCAATGCGATGAGAACAAATATGATGTTATCTGTTCTGGCAAAAATAGCTAATACCAAGAGAAAACAGGCGAAGTACATCCGTCTTTGTTTTAAAACATACATAGCACCTATTAAAATAGCCGCCGATAAAGCATCTGGCGTGAAGGCTCGTGCTATTTGAATGATGCCTGTACTGTGAATAATCAGAAAAGAGAATAAATAGGCATAAAAAGTATCCAGATAATCTAACAGCCAACGCAAGATGAGAATTGACATGAATAGGCTCGATAAAGCCGAAATAATAACGATGGCGGTGACTAGATTAAGGCCGGTTTTATGTACTAAGTAAGCCAAACTCGTGTAAAGTGGTCTTATTTTATAAAAAGGCAATTGTTGGTTAAAGTACAGCTCATTTTGCTCCATTTCTTTTTGATAAGCTGTTGCTGTCTGATTGGCATAAGTCTCAGCAGGAATAGATTGCTTGACAGCTTCATAAGTCATCTGATGAAGAATTTTTTCATCACTTTCTTCTATTGAAAGAACAACGGCGGAATATGGGATCATATCCCAAGTATAAAAGGGATTAAAAACGGCGTACAATGTAGCTGTTACTAGGTAGGATAGGTATATCAATAGATAGACTCTATTCATGAGAAATTTTGTTCTGATTATAACGCTTTTGGGGGAAAAAATAAAAATCAAGCGAGATCAGTTGTTTCGGGAATGGAGTGAAGCGGATTTCCCGAAACTCAGTCGAGGGTTTCGGGAAATCCGCTCCGCTCCATTCCCGAAACAACGAAAAGGACGTTAATTTTTAACCCGTTGATATTATTAACTTCCCCAAAAGAGTTATAATCAGATTTTATTTAATAACATTAACATATACTCAACACGGTCACAAATTGAACTTTTCTGTCATTTCGAGTAGCGCGAGAAATCTTTTCTGTCATGGAAAGTAGCGCGAGAAATCTTTTCTGTCATGGAAAGTAACGCGAGAAGATCGCTATGCTAAATGACAAAAGCGCAGATTATGCCAGTGCTGAGTATAAAAGGATAAATATCTTGAACCTGCAAACAGAGAACAGCCCATTTAATTTGGACAATGACAAGGCATATCAAGCCTGGCGGGCACGTAAATTGGAAAATTACCCCAGCGATTTATCAGCCTTAGTGGTAGAAGTCAACGATCCACGTCGCCTGACTCGGGCAGAACATGAAGCTATATTAGCACGTTGTCAGCTTGCCAATATGGCAATTTATGCCAGTGGACTAAAAAATGAAGATAAAGCGATTCCCCGTGAATTAGGAAAACAATTTAATCTGACTCAATTAGACAACAATATGTGCGCCGATGATGATGCTATCACCTCCTTAACAGTGGCATCAGGGGGTACGCGACAAACATATATTCCCTATACCAATCGCCCGATTCATTGGCACACAGATGGTTATTATAATGCGCTTGACAAGCAAATTTATGCTATTTTATTACATTGTGTGCGTAGTGCCGACAAGGGGGGTGAAAATGCCTTACTGGATCACGATATTGCTTATATCATGCTGCGAGATGAGAATCCAGATTATATCCATGCCCTGATGCAGCCTGAAGTGATGTGTATTCCGCCCAATGTGACAAAAGGAGAAGAAATTCGCCCGACTCGCTGTGGTCCCGTTTTTTCATTAGAACCTGGGGGCAGTTTGCACATGCGTTATACGAAACGGAAACGCTCTATTACTTGGCAATCGGACAAGCTCACCCAGGCAGCCGTGCAATTTTTAGAAAAGATGTTAGATAGCGATTCTGCTTATATTTTCAGAGCCACTTTGCAAGCTGGACAAGGGCTGATTAGTAATAATGTCTTGCATGATCGCTCTGGATTTACGGAGACGAACCAACAACGATTGCTTTATCGGGCGCGTTATTATCAACGGATTGCCAATAGTTAGTTATTACGCGATGTGCAACTTTTTCTCGACGCAGAGCGTCGATGCCTGCATTCCCACGCGAAGCGTGGGAACGAGAACACGGGAGATTTTCTCGTTCCTTTGCTCCGTGCGCGTCCTACGCACCCTCTCTCCACACACTAAACTTATTGCCCAATCACTTCTCGCAAGTTTTGTGCTGTCAATGACCGTTTGAGCCATTCAAATAGACGGTTGTCATCCAAACGATAGACCATGGCTTGTATATCTGGATCTAGTGTACCAAATTTTTCTTCCAATAAACGGAGTAGCATTTCGGCACGACCTTTTTCAATACCTTTTTTCTCAATATGGGTAATATATTCCACCTTCTTCTCAGCCTCCTTTTGTTTGACAAACTGGTCAAATCTAGTCGCCAATTCTTCTGGTAATCTTAACATCCAATCCATGAAATGAAACAATTCCAGTATTTGTTTCTCACTGTATTTTGCCTCATACAGTAGCTTGGTCAATTCCTTTTTCCAGTGGAAGCGTTGCTCTGGAGCCTTTCGCGTTTCTAGTCCTTTTAGATGCGTCCGTACTACCATGGCAAAGATATTGCCTGATTGTTCTAATTCTGTCCAGCGTTCCTTATAATCTATCAGTTTTACCACGGGAAATTTAAAAGACAACTGGCACTCCCCTTTTTCATAGCCAAAACAGTGGGGCCACCAACTGTCACTCTCATCTCCCAAGATAGCTAAACTGATAATCGGTTGATCAAAACGATCAAAGATGCGATAGTGATAAACAAACATCCGTTTCTCAAAATCCTTATCATACTGAGATTGGACTTCAAGATGTATATAAAGTATGGCTTCATCACCATTTTTTTCCCACGCTTTGACCAATTTATCGGCCAAGCGTTTTCCTAATTCCGCATCCCGAACAATTTGTTGAAATTCTTGATCTAAAAACTCATAGCCCTGTGTCCAGTCAATCGTGGCATGGACTTCTGGAAAAAAGAACGCCATAAACTCTTCAAAATATTGTTCAATGAGTGTTTTCCAAGGACTATCAATTGGTGTTATAATTTCGGCCATTGACATATTCCAAAATCCCCTAGCAACCTGTCAGCTAAGAAAACTTCCGTTCTGACCTAGAGGGGAGTTAATTGGTGAAAATTGATTGTCGAACAGTAACATGAAAGCTTTGAGGGCAAAAGAGTGAGAATAAGATGCTACTTTCAAATTACGTAAATACTTTCGGTCAAGACTTGCTACAGCGTTACGGCGAGCGAGTACATAAATTAACCATCAATGCCGGCTTCACCTGTCCAAACCGGGATGGAACTAAAGGACACGGAGGTTGCACTTTTTGCAACAATACATCTTTTAACCCCAATGCCCGTCATCCACCCTCAATAGCCACACAACTGGAAAATGGCCGCCAAGTCATTGCCAAGCGCACGGGTGCGCGACTTTTTATGCCCTATTTTCAAGCCTATACGAATACTTATGGCGATGTACAGCATTTAGCCAGACTCTATGAAGAAGCCATCGCCGCACCCGATGTTGTCGGCTTATCTATTGGGACACGTCCAGATTGTGTTTCGGAGGAAGTATTAGATTTGTTGGTTAAATACCAAAAGCGTGGATATGAGATATGGCTAGAATTAGGATTGCAATCAGCTTTTGATGAGACTTTGGAACGCATCCAGCGCGGACATAGTTTTGCTGAATATCGAGAGACGCTACTTGCCGCTAGACAACGTGGCATTCCCGTTTGCACTCATCTCATTATTGGCTTACCCGGTGAAGAACGTTGGCATAATTTGGAAAGCTTGAATCGAGTGCTTGAACTCGGCGTAGAGGGCCTCAAATTGCACCCATTGCATGTTGTCAAGCACACCATTTTAGCAAAGCAATGGCGGCAAGGTTTGTATCATCCCTTAGATATGTCTACTTATGTTTCCATTGCCGCCGATATGATTGAACGGACTCCACCGGAAATTGTCTATCATCGAGTAACGGCTACAGCCTCAATGGATATTCTACTGGCACCTAATTGGTGTCATAAAAAATGGGCCGTGTTGAATGCGATTACGGCGACATTGCGTGCAAGGTACGCCTTGCACTCCTAGTCACATTTATTCACTAATGACTTCGCCGTTTGATTTAAAGTAACGCACTTTGGTGCCATCTTCAAGAAATTTAAATCCGACTCGATCAGGCTTATTAGTCGTTGTATTAACCAGCGCGATATTGGAAATGTGGATGGGCATTTCTTTATCGACAATACCACCAGGGCTATTTTGCATAGGATTTCCCCGTGTGTGACGTTTGGCTATATTAATATTTTCTACTATCACGCGATCAGAGCCGCGAAAACGGATGATTTTTCCGTATTTACCTTTGTCTTTTCCTGTGATGACAATAACATCATCGCCTGTTTTGATTTTTCGCATATTTAGTTTATCCTTAAAGAACTTCCGGTGCTAAGGACATAATTCTTGTAAAAGGCCCACCCCTCAATTCACGGGTCACTGGGCCAAAAATACGTGTACCAAGAGGTTGTTGTTGGTTATTAAGTAATACAGCAGCATTCCCATCAAAACGAATGACCGAGCCATCAGGACGTCTAACACCTTTACGGGTTCTCACCACGACAGCAGGATGGACTTCTCCTTTTTTGACCTTGCTACGGGGAATCGCTTCTTTTATACTGACTTTTATAATGTCACCAATCTTCGCATAGCGGCGGTGTGAGCCCCCGAGAACTTTGATACATTTTATTCGACGCGCACCACTATTG
>LUTY01002714.1 GCA_001640045.1 Candidatus Thiomargarita nelsonii
GGCTGAAAATGCCGATGGTCTTGTATTAGTGGATATGCACGCAGCTCATGAGCGGAAATTTCAGGCACTTTGCCAAATGGTAACCACCAGAATAATTTACTGCTTAATGATTCTGAAGAAACTATAGTAGTCATAGTTTAAAACCTTATTCCAATTTTTAATCCATATTGCGGAATTTCACCAAATGAAAATTCACCATTGATATTCAAGAGCGGAAAAGGTGAAAATTGTACACCAAGCAATCCCCTATATTCGGTTTCATCTACATCGTCTAGGGCTACAAGATCGGATTTTTCACTGCCGTTAACTTTGAACATGGATGCACCCGCATATGGAGTAAATATGAGAAATCCCTTGCTGATCAGTATATCAAGCGACTGAGTATCTATTTCAAGATCATCAACTCCTTGAAGTTTGCTATAACTGGCTCTGACGCTAAGTGCCGGGGTTGCCACTGTACCCTCAAGAATGGCATATTTGGCTTCAAGCCCCCACAATTTGATATTGCTATCGGGGACAGTAACATACATTGCTCCCAGATCGATGTTAAACGGCAAACCTTTTTGAACATGCAATCGTGGTGTGGGAATATAGGAGTAGGGATCACTACCACCAAAAAACTTTTTCCAGTATGCATCACTGTCACTAATGTCGGTTATCATAAGATCAAGGGATACATCAAAACCTGTGATACCTAATGGCTTAGCTGGTGCCATGGGGGTGAATAAGAGAGCTGTTCCAAATTCGTTGACAAAATCTTTGAATTCATCTTGGACAATCCCAGTTGTTAATTCAATATCTTTTGCTAATGTTAATGTGGTTAGCGATGACAATAGTATCATTAGTAATATTTTTGTCTTCATCAGTATAAACCTCGATATAAATTTTGTCCCAAACCTCAGAGGTTTTTAAAACCTCTGAGGTTTAGATGTTGGATAAAACTTTTGCGATTATACATTACTCAAAAAAATTTTTTTTAATTGAAGAGCGATTCTCACAATGATCTCTCAAAATATTCCTTCTATCCATCTGTTACCCTCACTGGTAGCTAATCAAATCGCCGCTGGTGAAGTCGTTGAGCGCCCCGCATCGGTGGTCAAAGAGTTATTGGAAAATAGCTTAGATGCAAAGGCTGATCGAATTGACATTGATATCGAACAAGGCGGGATTGCTTTAATACGGGTGCGTGATAATGGTTTTGGTATCCGCCATGATGAAATGTTGTTGGCACTTAATCGACATTCTACCAGTAAAATTAGAAATTTGGATGATTTAGATTGCATTAATAGTTTGGGGTTTCGCGGTGAAGCCCTTTCTAGTATTGCGTCTATTTCTCGGTTGAGCTTAAGTTCGCGTTTTTATAGTGAGCAAATGGGACATTGTATTCGTTTGGATGGACAAGAAAAACCTAGCGCATTGGAGCCCACTGCACATCCTGTTGGTACAACTCTAGAAATACGCGATTTATTTTACAATACGCCGGCACGGCGCAAGTTTTTACGCACTGAAAAAACTGAATTTGGTCATGTGCATGAAACGATTAAACGTCTCGCACTGAGTCGTTTTGATGTCACTTTTAAGCTCACGCATAATCGTAAAACTTTAATGGCTTTAAAGGTGGCACAGAGTGAAGATGAGCAATTACAACGGGTTGCTATGTTATGTGGCCCTGAATTTGTTGAGCATGTCTTGAATATCAATGAGGACTCTGGGGAAATGCAATTGTCTGGTTGGATTACGCAACCGACTTATTCACGTAGTCAACCGGATATGCAGTATTTTTATGTTAACGGGCGGCTGATCCGTGATAAATTTATCAATCATGCGATACGCCAAGCTTATGAGGATGTGTTATATTCTGGTCGCCATCCGAGTTATGTGTTGTATTTTAAGATTGAGCCTAGCGAAGTTGATGTTAATGTACATCCGACTAAGAGTGAAGTACGTTTTTCACAAAGTGGGCAGGTGCATAGTTTTTTAGTAAACACGCTGCAAAATCGCATTGCCCAAACTTTTCCTAGTCAGTTTGAACCCCCTTCGGTTCTCCCTCTTGACAATCATAGTCAGGGGCAACAATCTATCCCGTTGTCACCAACGACGATAGGAACGCCTTTATCAGAGCAGAAAGCAGATAAGGCTATCCCACAGTATAAAATGGATCATTCCTCTGCTTCTGCCATTCACGAAACTAGGGAAGCTTATCAAGCGTTACAGCCACCAGAAGAGATTAATGAGGCACCTATCCCACCTTTAGGTTATGCTTTAGCCCAATTGCATGGGGTGTATATTTTGGCTGAAAATGCCGATGGTCTTGTATTAGTGGATATGCACGCAGCTCATGAGCGGA
>LUTY01002715.1 GCA_001640045.1 Candidatus Thiomargarita nelsonii
GATTGATAGGCAGACGTGGTGATAGTACTCGACGTGCCATGTCAATGTTAGCACGTAATAAGGCGACTATAAATACGCCTAAATAACGTAATACATGTCCAGGCGTAGCCTTATTTATTTTAAAGCTATCCAAAAAAGCTAAATGTTTGCTAGACAGCCACGCCGTAAAGGTGGCCACCAAAAGTCCTACAAAAATTTCACTCCAATTCAGTGTGCCTACTAATAGTAGCCATACTATAAAGAAGATCAGGCTTGCTACGATAAAACGGCGTTTGTTGTTTTTTATATCTATCATGTTGTATTGCTCCAATAACTCGACGCGGAGCGTCGAGGCAGGCATTCCCACGCAGAGCGTGGGAACGAGAACAATCCGCTCCATTCCCGAAACAAAAGTTCTCGTTCCCACGCTCCGCGTGGGAATGCATGTGGCGACGCTCTGCGTCGCGTGTTAAGTCGATGCCGCCCTCACTTTCGCCTTGCGAATTTCCATTTTTCCCACCTTAATCAGTTGGACAATGGGAATACCCGAGGGACAAGAAAAAGTGCAAGCACCACATTCTACACAATCCATCGCATGATATTGCGCCATTTCCTCATACCATCCCTTTTTAGCAAACCGCGCCAAGCGCGTCGGATTCAGAAAATGTGGACAAGCTTCCACGCAGCGACCACAGCGAATGCAAGGATATTCTTTAGGTTTTCCCGTTTCTGCCGCCGTAAAGGCGAGAATCCCGGAACTGCCTTTTAAGATAGGTACATCAAGGCTAACTATCGGCGTGCCCATCATGGGACCACCCATAATCACTTCGCGGGTGGTTTCTTTTAAGCCGCCACAAAACCGCAGCACTTCGCGCACTGGTGTACCCAGCGGGACAATCAAATTTGCCGCTTGTTCGACGCCAGGACCAGAAACCGTCACAATGCGCTCAATCAGTGGCATACCGCTCTCAAAATAGTCGGCAATCGCTACAATGGTGCCGACATTGTTGACCGTGACTCCTACATCTCGCGGCAATTGTCCTGCCGGCACTTCTACATCTAATAGGGATTTTATCAGCATTTTTTCGGCACCTTGAGGGTATTTAACCCGTAAAGGGACGACAGTTACTCGTTCTTGTTGCCGCTGCTTGAGTTGTTTTTGTAAAACGGCAATGGCATCGGCTTTATTCATTTCTACGCCGATGATCGCCTGTTCAGCACCCAGTTTTTGTCGCACGATTTCAACGCCTTGTAACACGGCTTCGGGACGTTCCAGCATCAGCCGGTGGTCGTTAGTCAAATAAGGCTCGCATTCTGCTCCGTTGATAATGAGCTGTTTGATGTGTACACCGTCGGGCAGGGCGTATTTGACATGGCTGGGAAAGGCAGCGCCGCCCATGCCGACGATACCTGCTTGTTGAACATGCTTGATAAATTCTTCGCCAGATAGGGATTTCCAGTCGATTGAGGGTTTAGATTCAAGACGCTGGGTGGCGTAGGGATCCGCTTCGATTTCTATGGCGGCTTGTAATTTGCCGCCCGGGTAGCGGCGCGGTGCAATTGCTTGTACTTTGCCTGTCACAGGACTGTGCAGGCTCGTAGAAACAAAGGCACCCGGTTCGGCGATCAATTGACCGCGTTGCACTCGTTCCCCAACTTTGACGAGGGGACGGGCGGGGGCTCCCAGGTGTTGTCCCAAGGGCAGTACATAGCTGTTGACAAACGGTACCCGTTGGATAGGTAAGCGTTCTGTCTGGTCTGTATGACCTTCGGGATGAACGCCGTGTGCAAAACTTTGTTTGAATATTGGTAGGAAATTCATGTTTTTCTTAAAAAGGAAATGTAGACTAAAGTTTTGTTGCAGGACGCGGAGCGTCCTAGCAGGCATTCCCACGCTCCGCGTGGGAACGAGAACAACCGGCACGATATGGCATTGATATTTTACTCAGTCGCCTTCAACAGCATTTCCTTGAAACTGTCCATATCTAGACAGCGTATGGCCTGTTTGTGAAGACTTTCTAACACATCCTGATGAATAATGGCACGAATTTTGTCAATTACATCGCGGGGCACAATGCCAAACCGTTCTTCCAAGACTTTAACAACCATTTTCCGAGCCTCCTCAATGAGGCCGTTTTGGTAGCTTCTTTCAGATAACTGTCTTCCCGCTACCGTATCCATCAAATCAAAATGTAACATAGCCATCACCTCTTTTTCGCTCATTTTGCGAAACCGATTGAGTACGAACAAACCTAGAATGTTTAAGGCTTCCTGCTGTTGTCCAGCGGGGAAAAGCTGCGTCACGGATTCGCGCCATTCTTGGCTTTTTACCAGTAGCGTCGATTTGTCCGTTTTTGAAGATAAGG
>LUTY01002716.1 GCA_001640045.1 Candidatus Thiomargarita nelsonii
ATAAAGAAAAACACTAATTATATGAAAAAACTTCCCATCATTTGTCATCATTTAAGCAAAACCTACCAACAAGGCAGCGTCACTATTCCTGCCTTAATTGATGTAGACTTAGAAATACCCAAAGGCGATTTTGTTTGTTTATCAGGGCCTTCAGGTTCTGGTAAAACTACTTTACTCAATATTATCAGTGGCTTGGATAAACCCACTGAGGGCCAAATTGAAATTGATGGAGAACGGGTAGATAAAATGAGCCAATCCGCCTTAGCAGATATGCGTCTACATAAAATCGGCTTTGTTTTTCAAGCCTATAATTTAATCCCTGTTCTCAACGCACAAGAAAATGTAGAATTTGTGATGCAATTACAAGGCGTTAGCAGCGAAGAACGCGCTAAAAAAGCCCGTGCCATTCTGAAAGAAGTGGGACTAGAAGGACTAGAAAAGCGTCGTCCGGGGGACTTGTCGGGTGGACAACAACAACGAGTTGCCGTAGCACGCGCCATCGTCTCAGAGCCAAGTTTGATTCTTGCTGACGAGCCGACGGCTAATTTAGACTCTCACACGGCTGAATCTTTAATGCAACTCTTACGCACAATGAATGAAGAACATCGCGTTACATTTCTATTTTCTACCCATGATAAATTAGTCATGGATTACTCTAAACGCCTGATAAAATTACACGATGGTCGTATTCAAAGCGATGAAGGCTAATCACTTTTTTTTATGGATCCACTTGTTCGCCTTATGGCCTTGTATGACCTCGGCATGGTCTGGTCATCTCAAATACCAAATCGTCAACCGCGATTATGATGACATAGAACATTTGCTTGATTTTCGTTTAATGACAGAAAATCGTTGGGGCGCGTGGGATGCTCAAATGCACTATGAAGTCTTAAGCCTTTACAGTGATACGCCGCAACGTTTACCGAATGATAAACTCCGCCTATTTAATCTCACGGATGAGTGGGGAAATAGTGACAAATTGGAAGCCGTACACCGTTTAGATCGATTGTTCGTGGGCTACAGTGGAGAACAATTAGTTCTCCGCCTTGGGCGGCAAGCCGTGACTTGGGGCAACGGACTCATTTTTCAGCCCTTAGATATTTTCAGCCCATTTTCACCCACCGAGATCGATAAAGATTATAAAACGGGAGATGATATGCTCTATGGGCAATGGCTGTTTGAAAATGGCAATGATTTACAAATGATTCTGTTACCGCGCCGACATCCCGATACTGAACAAGTGGAAAGCGACCAAAGTAGCTTGGCTTTTAAATATCATGGCATTGACCAAGCAGACTTTGATCTGCTGCTAGCACGTCACTATGATGAAAACGTATTTGGAATTGGACTCAGCAAAGATATTGCTGAAGCCGTATGGCGCTTAGATATCAGCCTGACTTGGCTCAAAGAAGGTAACAAGGCGCTCTCTTTAGTCAGCAATATCGATTATTCATGGGTTTGGTTTGACAAAAATTTTTATGGCTATCTCGAATACTTCCGCAACGGACTAGGAGAAACGCAACGCGCCAAATACCTCTCCCCTGATCCCGCCCTACAAAGCCGTCTCCAACGGGGAGAAATTTACACTTTAGGGCGTGACTACTTGGGCAGTGGCTTACAAATTGAATTGACTCCCTTATTTAATTTATACAGCAATTGGATAGGCAACTTGCATGACAGTAGTGGTATTTTTCAAATACGCGGGATTTATGATTGGATGGAAAATGTACAATTGATCGTTTGGTTAGATCTCGCTTATGGAGATAAGGGAACCGAATTTGGAGAGGCTGTTGACAGTGCCTATTTTCGGTTGATCTATTATTTTTAAATATGAAAAAAATTTATACTTCTCCCGATCGGCTCATGGTTTTTCATATCAAAAATCTTTTGGAAAGCTACAATATTGATTGTATCATCAAAAATGAATTTCTAGCCAGTGCTGCTGGAGAACTCCCACCTAATGAGTGTTGGCCAGAAATTTGGCTCAATGATGAGCAAAAATATGATAAAGCATTGGAAATATTAGAAAAAAATATTTTAACGGATGAAGTGACACTACCCACTTGGGTCTGTACCCGGTGTGGCGAAAAACTTGAAGGACAATTCACCGCCTGTTGGCGGTGTGGGGAAAGTCGATATAGGTGATAACTTATTGAGTCTATCAATGAAGTGGGTTACTATGCCATTTTCATCAACGACAAGGCAAATTTTATGAGCTTTAATGATCTCCCCAAAGAACAACAGATTATGGTCAGCATGCGTAAGGTTTTGAGCAATATTATCAAAGAAATAACCCCTGAAAAGGGAGAGCCTTATCCTTTATCTGAGCAAACGGTTGAG
>LUTY01002717.1 GCA_001640045.1 Candidatus Thiomargarita nelsonii
TATAGTAGCATCCCTAAAAGTGTCGGAGTGGAATTTGATACTTGGGCGAATACACCACCACATTGGCGGAAAGATTATGGCGACGACAACCATATTGCTATCAACACTCTGGGCGATTTTGGCGACAACAAAGTCTCCGTTGCCTCCTCCTTCAAGGACGGCTCGATTTGGTACGCTTGGATAGACTACAATGGCAATCAATTGGAAGTGCGTACCAATCAGACGGATGAGCGTCCCAACGAACCTAAATTGTCGCAGCCACTGAACTTGGCAGAAATCCTCGGAGGCACTGAAGCCTTTATCGGCTTTACCTCAACGACGGGAGGTGCTTTCGCCAATCACGACATTCTATCATGGAAATTTGAGCAGATTGTCACCCGCGGTGACATTAGCTATTCTCCAACGAAGATTAAAATCGGTCAACCTGTGACTTTTATCGCCTCAGTAACTGAAACGAATATAGGGAACAGCAGTGCCGACACTCGTTGGACAATCAAAAAATTGTCTGGTGAAACCCTCTATGTGTCTGACGAACCCGCCGATGCGTTGACATATATATTCACCTCAAGCGGCACCTACCTTGTTACAGCGGATATTCAAGGATATCCCATAGCTCAAAATACGATTACCCTCTTGGAGATTGAGGTACCAGAAAAACCGCCGATAGTCGTTCGAGCAGGTGAAACTGTGAAAATCAAGTTTCGTCTTCCCAAAATAGCCAGCGCAGACATTGCCTTTGTGGTTGACCAATCCTCTAGCTACAAAGACGATATTGCCACCTTTAAAGCGAAAGCAAACGAACTCGTTAAAGCTTTTGACCAATTTGGGGAAAGCGTTTACTACGCTCTGACGGGATTTAGTGATTTTCCGCGCTTCTATGATAGAACCGGTGATTTTGCATATCGCCTACACCAAGCATTAACTGGCGATAAAGAAAAATTCATTAAACAAATCAAAGCGCTTACTCTCTACCATGGGGGAGACACTCCAGAATCACAACTTGAGGCGATCTATCAGACAGTGAATAAATTACAATGGCGAACCGGTAGCTTGAGAATTATTTTCTTAGCCACGGACGCTAACTTCCATAATCGTGACTGGGAATACTATTATCCGGGGCACGGCTATACCGATACAGTTTATGCTTTATTGAATAATAAGATCACTTTGTATGGTTTAGCAGGCAGCGGAAAAATGGATGACTTAACTAAGTTGTCCAAAGCGACAGGCGGGAACGCATACCCTCTGTCTGCAAACAGTCGTGAGATTGTGAGTCATATCAACAAGGCTTTTGCAGCGTTACAGACATCGGGTGAGCTCGTATTGAAAGCGGATAACTCAGATTATGTAGAAAGCATCACGCCCGAAAAAATTGACATTGGCAAAATGTCAGCCGGCGATGAAGTTCAATTGACGGTCACTTTCAAAGAAGGCGCATTTGAAAATGTTAAGTTTAGCCTCTTTCTACAGACGGACAAAGAGGCTTTTCTTGAGAAGCAGCCCGTTATATTGATGAACGACAGGGATTTTGATTCTGTTAAAAAATAATCCCTGTAGTTCAAAGACGTCCAAGATAAATCTTGGACTCCTAAATATTGGGTGGCGTGGTATTCATCCCTGCCGTCATCCCATTAATCCCCGAGTCGAGATTTAATCCTATCTCTTTCATGATATTATCCAAGAGCGGGGCGTGCAGACGGTAGCGCAGTGCAGCATTGGTCACTTGATCGGCTAAGTTACCATTATTGTTGTCCGCATCGCCAGAACTGGCAGCTGTATTGAGTCCTTCAACTTGGTAAATCTTAATCCCTTCAATTCTCTCCATCGGCTTGACACTTTGTTCAATGATGGCCGGTAATTGTTCAAGGGCTTTGAGTTTGATCTGCATTTCAATTTGTGTCTCAGAGAGCGTATTAGCCGCTTCATTGATTTGACGCTTGCCTTCCGCTTCAACCTTGTAACGCACTTCATTGGCTTCTGCCCTAACTTTGGTCGCCTCCGCATCGGATTGGGCCGCAATTTTTATGGCATCTGCCTGACCTTGGGCGCGTAAACGATTCGCTTCTGCTTCGTCTTCACTCGCCCTTTTATTCGCCTCGGCGGCTGTCGTGATACCGATGGCATCCCGCTCTGCCTGTTTGTGGGCTTCAATCAGTTCAATTTGTTTTTGACGATCCGCTTGGGCGACTTCGCGGTACGTGTTCACCGTTTCCTCTGCCTTGACTGCTTCAGCACGGGCCAGATCGGCCTCCGCTTTGGCTTCTGACTCTTCCTTGGATTTGTTGGCGATGGCAATCGCTCTCTCTTGCTCGGCCAATTCAATCGTCTTTTTGCGTT
>LUTY01002718.1 GCA_001640045.1 Candidatus Thiomargarita nelsonii
CTTAGAAACAGATAAGAAAAACCAGATATTTCAAAAGCTGGCTTACTCGGTTTTTCTCGTTCCCACGCTCCGCGTGGGAATGCCTGCCTGGACGCTCCGCGTCCTACTACTACTTATCTAAGCTCAATGAAAATTAACTCATTACAAATCAATGCGTTTCGCTGCATTAAACAACTATATTTAGCGTTTTCGCATCAATCCTAAATCATTTTAGCTAGATTTTATTCTGTTAATTCTAAAATTCTGCAAATTCTGATTCTGACAATTGAATTATTTGTATTATAATAAAACACCTTGGCACCCATTTATTTTTTATATTGACTACATGAAGATAACACATAAGCAACCCATAAAAAGTTATGAGGTGTCAAATACAGGCCATTCTACAACCGGCAATGAACAAATAGCTTGATACTAGCAACAAAAAAGGAAGAGTCAGCGGCAAACAGATATAGAGTTATAAGCATTGTTCGAGCCGGAAGTCATTGTGGAATCAAACAGGGCTTTTGAAACTTGACTTGTTAAGGTTAAGCGATTTGCGTGTTTTTTTTGAGGAATAATCTTTTGAGCGATTATTTCTAAAATATAGAAAATACTTATAACTAAATCATTTAATTATAAAGGTATTTTATAATATTTATCTCAGTACAGGACATTTTTTTTCTTGTCATCCCGAGCATAGCGAGGGATCTTGAATTTTCAAACTATTGAGATTTCTCCCTCTGGTCGCAACGAAGTAACGCCAGTAAATGACAAACAATTGATGACTTAAATAAATTGTCCTGTACTGAGAATATTTCTTCTAAATAATCGCTTTAAGATTGTAAATGGTTTTTGACTTCTTATTTTTATGATATTTTTGGAAGCTGTTTATTCCCATTTATGGTGACTACCAAAGCCGTGCGGCGACAAAATTGAGTAGAGCTTGTTTGTCGTTTTTGCTGACTTTGGCGTGATCAGATCGTGCCAAAAGACATCGTCTTTTAGCTTTTTAACAAACCCAAAAAATCTTCCAGTCTGTTTACAACACCATAAAACTCTTTTCTTAGATTGTTATCTTCAAACATCATTTCTTCAAACTCAAGTAAACGCCTCTCATTTAAAACGCTTAATTTATCAAAATGATGAACTTTAGCAAAATAATAATTAAGAGCTATTTCTTCCAAAGAATGACCGGAGTAACCATTTTTAACTTTATTAAATTCCTCAACGCTTTCAGGAAGAACCAATATGCTATTTTCACTACAATGTCTATAAAGAGTAATCATGATAAACCCCATTGGTTTAAAATTTTAGAACCTCGGTCAAAACTCCCACTTTTTAAGTACACTTCCGAAATTTTATAACTCGATGTTCAAGTTATAAATAGCTAATAGTCCATAATTAAGTGTTTCCGGAAGTATTTAAGAACTTGTTTTGGCTTTTGTTTCACAAGGCCAAGAAATAAGTGCTTAGCCTTGAATAGAGGAGGGAATTAACCAACAACATTCCCATCAAACAAAAACCTAACCAAGCTATCTGCGTTCGTGTTATTCAAGTCTTCAAGAAATGATTTGATAAAATCTGCTGGTTCAGTGATAATCATTGGGCTTAACGGCTTTGAGAAAAAATGACATTTTATCAGAGCTACACATATTTCTCCAAGAAAAATTTGATCCCATCAGGTGAATAAGATTTTATTTCCAGATTTTATCTCATTCACAATTAATATAATTTGTCAAGAAAAAAAATTGATAGTCGAGTAAACAGCATTTGGCTCGTCCAAAATAAATTTTGGACTCCTGAGACTAAGGAGTCCAAGATTTATCTTGGGCGTCTCGTCCAAAATAAACTTGTGTATAACGATGAGCGCAGAGCGGCAGGAGAAAAAGTTGCACATCGTGTTAACTGATAACTAATACGGAGAATATGCAAATGCAAAGCTTTCAACGTCAATTGACGATTGTTATTGCCCTCTTTTTGATGGCCGGCGGCACACACGCCCAGCAGCCCGAAGTCTTTGTACAATTAGGGCATTCAGATTTTGTGCGCTCGGTGGCCTTTTCCCCGGATGGAAAACTGGCCTTGTCAGGTAGTTATGATAATATCATCGTTCCAAAAATCGTATTTTTTGGGGCACCGACGCATGGTTAAAAATCCGATTTTTCAAAAAAAAATAAATGGGCAGGTATTTTCATTCAAATTTATTTTATCAAAAATAGGAGTACTAAACAATGGCAGAAAAAATCCACAAAAATTAGAAGTGCTTTTTGCGAAAAATGACCAGTCAGGAAAAGAGCCAGTTCGTGAATGGTTAAAAAACTTGTCTAAAAATGAAAAAAAGATTATTGGTGAAG
>LUTY01002719.1 GCA_001640045.1 Candidatus Thiomargarita nelsonii
TGAACAATTGACGAATGAGGATATTAATCGTGCCATAAGTGCCGATTCATACTATGGGCTTAATGTCTGGGTAGATTTGGATGAGTTTGAAAAACTGGTTGTTTATTTTCGCGGCTCTGCCATGCGGGTTGATCATAAGCGCACTTGGCAGTCCCTCTTTTTGTCCAAAAAGGCGATTGAAATACCTATCTACAAGCGCCTCTTTCTACTGTTGAAGTTTAAAACCGAAGATCAACGGGTTGATGAGCTCCTAAAAAAATGGGAAGCGGATAATCCGGAAAGCGATCCAGAGACCAAAAATAAGTTTGAAAAAAAGATCAGAAAGCAAGTACAGAAATCCCGTCAAAACTTGCCAGAGGGGCTTTCTGAGGAGCAAGTTTTTTTGAAGTTGTTTAAAGATCTGCCCCGAACGGATTTGGAAATGCTGTTTCCTAACCAGGAAGTGCGGCTCAAGTTATTTGATAAGATCAAGCTGGCAATTACGGGGGGCGGTGGTACTCTTTTTGGGATATTCACCACCATCGGCAAAGTGGTTGCGGCGGCTGCTAACCCTGTTTTGCTTATTGGTGCCTTTGTGGGTTTGATAGCGATTATCGTTCGTCAGATTATGAATATTTTCAACCAGCGCACCAAGTACATGATGACTTTATCACGCAATCTGTATTTTCATAATCTGGATAACAATGTGGGTGTCATGAACTATCTCATTGATCTGGCTGAGGAAGAGGAAGGTAAGGAAGCCATCTTGGCTTATTTTTTCCTTCATACTCACGCCGATGAAAATTTCACCAAGGAGAAACTTGACCGGAAAATTGAGGGCTATCTCAAGAGTAAGTATGGTACAGACATTGATTTTGAAGTCGATGATGGGATACGTAAATTGCGGGAAGAGGGCATTTTAAGGGAAGAAGAGGGGGGTATTCTGAAAGTTCTTGATTTACAGGCTGCTAGTGCCATTTTAGATAAACAATGGGACAATTTTTTTAATTTCGAGGCTCCCACAAAGCCCGAATAGCAGCAATCCCTTGTGCCCCGTGCGCCCATGTTTTTGGGATATCCGCCACACTCATCCCGCCGAGTGCAAATACTGGACAGTTTGCTTGTTCTGTTAATTGAAAAAACTTAAGCCACCCTAAGGGTGGCGCATCAGGATGAGAGGTGGTGGTACGCACGGGACTTAATACGATAAAATCTGTATTGATCCGATTGGCTTGTTCAATTTCTTCTAAAGTATGACAAGAGCCGGCTACCCATAAGTTTGTCCCTAAAGGTGGTCGCTCCGTGTATGCGAATAAGCGTTTACTATTTAAATGCACCCCATGCGTTCCCACCGATAAAGCCATTTCAGGGCTCGCATTGAGTAATAATTGTGCATGGTAGCGATCACATAACTTTAAAGCCTTTTCAGCGCAATAACAATAATCGCGATCAGTTAGATTTTTGGCGCGTAATTGTACCAATGAACAGGTGCCCTCTAAACAGGCTTCTAAGCGATAAAAAAACTTTTTATCTGTCAGTGACATTGGCTCAGGGGTAATTAAATACAAGGAGGGCAATTGTACAGCACTGATGATAGGCACATTAGCTGTAGGAAATTTGAAATTGTTTAAATCCTGAGTATGACACCATTGCACGGTTTGACCCTCGCGCCCCCAGGGGGTGCCCAACCATGCTTCAATACGCCACACATCTAACAGTATTTTTTTATCAGGATAAGCATGGGCAACGCGGATGAGGGGGCGTGCCTGTTGTACGACGATACCTAATTCTTCTTGTAATTCCCGTGCTAAGGCTTGCGGGACAGATTCCCCCACTTCACATTTTCCGCCCGGAAATTCCCATAAGCCGCCTTGGTGAGTATGTTCTGGGCGGCGGGCGAGTAAAATTTCACCTTGGGCGTTGTAGATGACGCCAGCGACTACGTGTGTCATCAGAAGTGATAATCTAATCCCACTCTCAATTGAAAGTTGAGCTCATCAGCTTCAAAGTCGATAGCCCCCGCAGAAATAGGCCCATCATCTCCTCGACTTATTAAGTCAATATTTTCATCGAAAGTGTAATAATTTAACTGCCCTAACACTTTTAAATCGAGTTGATGATTTAATTTACGAATGTAAGTTAAACCTAATCCAAGCTCAATAACATCCGTTTCAAAATCAAACAACATCTTTGGTTTTGAGAATGGACCACCACCACCTAAATCCATGGTATAGGCATTTTCATAGTCGTGTTCAAAAAAGCGGGTTCCTCAGTTAACATCATCACGGGCGGTTTCTCAGGAGAGAGTTGATGAGTTAAAATAGTCAACAAAGAGGCAATGCGTTCACGCATATC
>LUTY01002720.1 GCA_001640045.1 Candidatus Thiomargarita nelsonii
ATCACATGCCGTCCTAAGCTGGTATGGGATGCAACAATGCTCCCAACACTGAGTATGGTGCCTGCACCGATTTTGCAAGTTGGAGAAACACGGCAAGTGGGATGTTGCAAACTGGCAAACTGGAATCCCATGTTTTCCACCTGTTCAGTGAACAGAGAACGCTTAGTCGTGTAGATAGCGCATAGTGCTTTATGCGTTTTAGCATAGCGAGCCAAATCATCCACCCACACAATGGGGCGTTCAAGTAAGGTTTGGTCACACCGTGCCCGTTCCCAGTTTTCGCAAAACAAACCCAATTCGTATCCCTCGCATTCACTGAGCAAATCCGCCACCTCTTCAGCAAATACCCGCGTTCCCAAAATAATGATTTTTTGTGGTTCATTCATATTAATGCCCTATGGTACGAATCTGTAAAATCACCCGTTTTGCAACGTGTTCTGGCGCGATTAATAAAGCCATGAATAGTGTTCCCATCACTCGAAAAAATCGGCGTTTTCCATAATATAATCCCGCTTTTTTATACAATATAATGCCCCAGTCGGTTCGCCGTTTTGGGTAGCGATACCAAGGTTTCTGCCAGCGGGTTTTCAAAAACGCCTCCCAACTCAATTCCGTTTGTCCGGCGCGTCTACGCTGCGTATTCTCAATCGTAAAATGATGTTTTTTTCGCAAGTCAAAAGCTTTATCTATAGATAAAGCATTGCTATGTACGCGGTACATCACCAGACATTCAGGTACTGTCAGGATTGCCTTGCCGGTTTCACCCAGACGTGCATAGATGTCCATATCACTACAAGGCGTGTGTATCTCCCGATAACCCCCTATTTGATAAAAGGTCTCTCTATGGATAATCGCGGTAGAATGAAAAATACCAACGATGACATTTTTATCTTTTTGGTTAAGTTCCTTAAAAGCTTGTAAAGTTGTAGGCCCAGTGCCGTTTTCACCGGCAATTATTTCATCAGTCTCATTAATGTATTTTATCCGTGAACCCACGGCACAGATGGATTGTTCTGGGTATTGTTGCAGAAAACTGATCTGTTTTTCAAGACGCTGGGGATAAGAGACATCATCTCCGTCCATAAAAGCGACCCACTGCGTTTCAGCAAGCTGCATTCCTTGATTTCTGGAACGCGCACTGTTTGCAGAATGGGCATTATGGATAATTTGTAGACGGCTATCCTGTTTTGCTTTCCTTAATTATATTCAGCCCAGTTAGAACAGAACCTCCAGCAAATGATAAATTATATACATCACTATTAAATTTCTCCTCAAGCAAACGGGTTGACATTGAAGAACCAACAATAACAGCTTGAGGCGTTTCTTGTTTATATATATATTTTTCTGCGACTGAATAATTTTGTATCCATTGATTTTGAAATGCTGTTATTTTTGGATTTACTACTTGCAATATTAAAGAGTACAAAGCAAACGCTGAAAAAGCAAAAATTATAGTTTTTGCTGAACTATTATTAGAACTGAAAGTAAACAAAGTCACCAGGAATTCCTCCATTTATAAGTAACATGATAATCATTGTTGCGTATATAGCGTAATCATGTTTTAATATAGTATTAACTATATTAATATTGTTCTTTTTTCCCAAATAGAGTATATGGTATAAAACAACAGGCAGTGAGTAAACAGCTATATTTATGATTACAACGTAGCTATGTCCAATATTTATATTTTCTTTAATTGCTATTAAATAATGAACTGCTTCTTGTATATTCGTCAGCTTAAAAAGCAACCAACCAAAACTTACAAAAGAAAAAACCAAAGCAATGCGTAATGAGGTTAAGATTAAGCTAAAATTTTTATTAACTCCCCTTGTTTTGGAAAATTTTCTCTCAATGGCTAAACCTATGCCATGCCATAACCCCCAAACGCCATAGCTTAGTGCTGCACCATGCCATAAACCACCAAGAAACATTACAATTATAAGATTGATATACGTTCTTATATTGCCTTTTCTATTTCCACCAAGAAGGCTAATATACAAATATTCTTTTAACCAAGATGACAAAGAAATATGCCATCTTCTCCAAAACTCAGTTATTGAACTTGAGATGTATGGATAATTAAAATTCTTCGGGAGTTTGTAGCCGAATAAGGCTGCAACCCCAATTGCTATTAAAGAGTAACCAGCAAAATCAGCAAAGATTTGCATAGAATAGCCAAACAACATTATTATTAATGTAAATGATGATTTAGCCTCAAAATATGGAGCTGCAATCCAAAATGCCCACTTTAAGATCATTTAAAATAATAGCACCCATGCCAATAAAGGAAGCCTCTCCAATAGTGACACCTCCAGCAATATTAGCACCTGGG
>LUTY01002721.1 GCA_001640045.1 Candidatus Thiomargarita nelsonii
TATCTCCATTTTTAGTCATTTCTCAATCTAATACATTGCTTTTAAAAATCTAAGCCAAATTGCTCCATAAAGTTGGCTTATTATAGGATGAAAGGCACACCCCAGCAAATTATCATCACGACTCACAGCCCAATTTTATTAAAGGATGAGCAAGCCAAAAAATCCGTCATTTTTACCTACAAAAATAAAAAGGGGATAACTCAACAACGGCCTTTTTTTACGATTAAGGGGATTGCCGAAAAATTAGACATTTTGGGGCCGGGTGAAGCTATGTTGGATGTCAACTTAAATGAATTAGCCCAAGAGTTAAGCCATGATTAAGGTATTATGGAAAACCTTGTAAAAATAGCTTGTGAACAAATTGACATGCCTAGTTTCAATGCTTTTAAAACCTATTTGGAGAAAATAACGACAAGGATTGGATAATCGCCCCACGCACAGTCCCAAATTTTGGTTACTTTAAAAGAAAAATAACACAAGGCATTGTTTTTATTATATTCTATAATTTTACCCCCGTTTTCCAGTGAGACTTCATTTTGACTCTTATTTTAGCTTCATCCCCGGATTTGTTTTTGCCATGAATCAATCCGGGGATGAACTTAATTCGTTGTACTAGATGTCAATCGGTGGGAAGTGAGAGTTTGTAAATCTTTGGGATAAATGAAGTTGCCATCAAAATCACCACTTACAACAATCCATCGCCCAAAATAAAATTTCGCATAATCATCCAAACCTTCCCCCAAGAAAATCTTATAATTACCATGTTCTTGAGTCGTCAAACCAATCACTTCCGGTTTGAGACTGTCAGCATAATTTAAGATACCTTCAACTTTGATAGGTTTTCGTTCCTCCTTAAAACCAGAATCCACTTGATTGAGTTCAATCTCAGAGCTAAGCCTTGTCAAACTCACGGTTTTTCTTAAACTACTCAACCCAACATCTGTAATCTTATCGCCATCCGGTGCTAGGTTGTGCGTCAAAGCCAAAAAATTTTGGTAGTATCCTGGTACCTGAATAAATTCTTTCAAAGCGTCTTCTTTAAAATCGTTAATCAACTCAATCCCTGTCAAGATTTCATCAATCACTTGAGAGGGTTTTGGCATTGACAGATTGTGTTCAGTGGCAACTAACTTAATGGTTGTGGCAAAATTATCTTCTTGGTTCGATCCAGAAAAAGCAGAAATAAAATCTCTAGGCATCCGCCCGGCTTTGTGATAATCAATACCTTTAAGTCGCAGTGCCGTTTTATCTATCAATGTTGTAAGTGGTGTCAGTCTATTAATAAATTCATCGTAAACAATGGTATCAGAAGTCACCGCACTCCCAAGCATAAACAAGTGTAATTCGTCGTCTTGTAGAGTAATTCCTTGAGTTTGTAGATAAGATTCAAAGTTTACCCGCTTGGACAAAATTTTTAATTCATCTTTGGATAACCAGATAAGCCTTTTGTAATGAGTTGTTTAGCCGCTTCCCATTCATGACATTCATAGGCAAGTGAGGCCGCACTACAATACAAGATAGAACGAGTGGGTTCTGAGGCTTTTTCATTTGGAATAAGCTCAGCCGCTTGTAATTCACATTCAAAAGCTTCACGCGCTAAGGTGTCCGCACGCGCTTTGTCACCGTTATGGCGTACTACCATAGCACGTTGGGATAACTTCATAGCTTGATTATGTAATTCGATAACAGTACTCATGTTTTTATGATTTTTACCCACGGTTTGCTAAATTCAACAACGACAATAAATGTCGGTAAATTGTTTGGTTTTAAACGCTTTAACTTTTCCTTGATTCTTTTGTCAACAGTATTATTTTCATTTTGACAAAGTATTCCTGAAATTTCCAAACGTCCAGCCGCTTGGTTCACAATCAGATTTTTATCTTGAGTTTTTGGAATAAGGTAATAGTCAACACTTGTTCCTATGCGAGCTTGTTCTATTGCTGTCAATTCTGTCAGTTCTTTTATAAGTAGTAGGGCTATAGCACATGCCGCGTAGTCAGTGGCTCGATTAAGATCGGCATAATTTTTCTTTTGTTGGCTTGTCATTTTGCCAGACCAACATACCTCGAATTCTTGACATTTGTTTTCATATTCTACTTTTAGTTTAATACCACTTGCATGATCTTGATTGTGGAAACATGCCATACAATTCAGTTTATAAAAGCCAACCGCCTCTTCATCAATTACTGGTATTCCATCTGCTAATGAATCTATGTCTAACTTTCGAACCATTAAAATTTTATCTCCATTTTTAGTCATTTCTCAATCTAATACATTGCTTTTAAAAATCTAAGCCAAATTGCTCCATAAAGTTGG
>LUTY01002722.1 GCA_001640045.1 Candidatus Thiomargarita nelsonii
ATTTAATCATACGCGGTGGTGGTGATCCTAGATTGACTACGGAACAACTTTGGCGTATTACCACAACAATCAAAGACAGTGGTATTAATGAAATTACGGGTAATTTAGTGGTCGATACGCACTTTTTCGATGAATATGATCGAGCACCCGCATGGGGGGCAAAACGTAGTCAGCGGGCTTATGATGCGAAACTGGGCGCATTATCCTTGAATTTCAATACCATCGCTGTCCATATCCGACCTGGCGCACGACTAGGAAGCTCGTTAAATGTTTGGTTGGAGCCTCCCACTCCTTATATACAGTTGCATAATACTGGCAAGACGAGTAAACGACGGGGCAAAAATTCAGTGTCAGTCAGCCGAAGCGAAAAAGTACCTGGAATACTAAAAATACGGGTCAGAGGTAAGTTACCTATTAATGCTCAAGAAAGGGTCGTTCTTCTTAATATCAATAACCCAACGCGCTATGCGAGTGAAACTTTTCGTATGCTTTTGCTGAAAGCCGGAGTCAAAATAAATGGAGAGATTTTCTTCAGCAATTCGTCAATTTCTGCCAGAAAGTTGTATAAACATTTTTCACAGACTTTATCATTGACTTTAAAAGATTTAAATACTTATTCTAACAATATGACAGCTGAACAAGTTGTCAAAACCATCGCGGCTGTGCGTTCTGGGACACCAGGTAGCCATGCAGAGGGATTAAGATTAATGAGAGATTTTTTAGGCTTAAGCGGTGTCAATCTACAGGGTGTTAAGTTGGCTGATGGCTCTGGCTTGTCAAGAAAAAACCGTATGACAACTCGTGCTATGACGGATTTATTGACAAGTATGTTTTCACGTTTTGACATAGGACCCGATTTTATCTCAAGCTTGCGAGTGATGGGGGCTTATGGTGTCAATTCACGGCGTTTTGCAAAATCCACGGCGCGAGGAAAAGTTCGGGCGAAAACTGGCAGCTTAAAAGGTGTTAGTACTTTAGCCGGTTATGTGGAAAGTAAAAATGGCACGGTTTTTGGATATGCGCTGTTTTTGAATAATAACCGATGTGGTGGTCGGGAGGCTGATAAGGTTGAAGATCGTATCGTGTTAGCTATTTATGAGTACGGTGAATAGAATCGTCAAAAATAATTTGCGAGTTGTCATTTCGACCAGCGAGTTGTCATTTCGACCAGCGAGTTGTCATTTCGACCAGCGAGTTGTCATTTCGACCAGCGGGAGAAATCTAGGTTCAGCCAAGATTTCTCCCGCAGGTCGAAATGACAAAGAAAGATTTCTCCCGCTGGTCGAAATGACAGACAAAGAAGTTTAATTTGTGGCCTAGAAATTATTGCTCGAATTATGGCGGCAATTGTCCCGTCGCGTATAAACGGTTTACCAAAGTATTTCTGGATAGCCAAGTCAGAATATCATCGAACTCGTTTTCTACATAGACATCGTACACAAAGATTTTATTCTGATTGCCATTCTCTTCTTCTGGTACGCCATTTTTACCCGTCGATAGAATAATTGCTGCCACACGAGAATCACCACTGTTTGTCGTCAAATAATAATCTTGTTTATCTTTTACCCTTAATCCGCTCCCCACTATGCCAAAAATTTTTTGGTAATCAAGAGTTGGTTCACTATATTCATCTTCAGCCCGATAGCGAAACGGGTTTCCCCAAGCATCAACTCTTGCTATCCCTAAATCCGCCCAAGGTAAATAACCTTCTTTTTTATAAAGACTTGAATCTTGTATGCCCGTTTCTTGATTTGAGGCGGGATAAGGTAAGCGTCCATGAATTGAGGCAAATCCCAATAAGGCTTGTTTAATTTCTTCTAAAGTTTTTTGAGTCTGTTTGTATCGACGCTGATCGATTTGGGTAGATATTGGCGTTAATAAATGCCCTATCAGTAAGCTGATAATAAACAAGACGATTGCTATTTCGATTAAGCTAAAACCGTTATTTATATTCATTCACTATTCCAATAAACAACATTGTTAAAATTATTTGTCGTTGTTTCGGGAATGAGGTACGATTTCCCGAAACAGTTAGTTGTCGCTATTAAGTTTCGGGAAATCGTACCTCATTCCCGAAACAACGAACAGAATTGCGATTTTCATTCACTATTCCAATAAACAACATCGTTAAAATTATTTGTTGCCGCTTGGCTGATGAAATGTTCATCAGCATCAGCATTTTCGTCTTCAAGATAGTTGCTTATATCCGTTTTATCGGAGCGTGTTTGTCCGTTTATTTCGCGTCCCGCAACTAGCACAAGCAGATTAACGTTTTTCGTTTCAGTTGGTGTTGTTAAAATCAGTGCTGGGGGACTGACAGCAAAAAA
>LUTY01002734.1 GCA_001640045.1 Candidatus Thiomargarita nelsonii
CATAAGCATTTTTATGCTACCCCTCACTTCTCCTCTTTTTTCAGCTTCCAATATTTCATGAGGGGCTACCGTTTCTGAGAGTGAGGGATTTTTTTCGGGTTCCCTTAATTCCTCAAACATTTCTAATAGTTCCTTCCGAACTTGATTATTTGGTAATCCTTGAGCTATCAAATATTGCCGATAAGATTCGATCTGAAAATCTCTAGATTTTTCTACATTTTTTACTGCCATAAGCCTAGCTTCTGGTGTCCTTAATTCCGCGAGTTCTTCTTCGGTGAGAATATCAGGATGTATCCGTATTCTTCCTATTTCATTTGTTTTCATTTTTTAATGGCATGTATTCCATGCTTTTGAGCTAAATGAAAAAATGTATCATAAGCCCTCATAAAATTGATATATCCATCTGCTGGCAAAGCCCTGTCTCTGAGAACCGAGTTTCGATACCAAGCCTCGCCACCATCATATACAAAAGCTACTTTTGGCTCATAGTGTTGAGATCGAGCCTCATTTACTATTTGGGTATACCAAGCAAATTGAATTTGAATAATCGCATCATGAAGTTCAGTACGTGTCATTTCCTCTTCTTTCCCTGTTATTGGATTTTTGAGGAGTTGCTTATCTCTACTATTGTAGTAACGATCCTTTTCTTTATAGCTATTTGTATTTTCATATTTTTCTTTCCGATACCTGCTGTACGTATCATTTTTCGCATTCTGAAAGGGTCTCCTTTCGTGTGCGATATCCATGAGCCTTATTACTTCCTCAGCATTTCGTTCCCGAAACGCCTGAATAAGCTCAACATTTTCACTAATAGAAAGTCCTATCGTTCTTTCGCAACGGATAAGAGTTATTTCTACAGCCTTTCTATATAAGTCTTGAGCTTTTTGTGTATTTTGAGCTTCCAATGCTTGAAAAAATG
Organism: Candidatus Thiomargarita nelsonii; assembly: GCA_001640045.1. Lineage (GTDB taxonomy): Bacteria > Pseudomonadota > Gammaproteobacteria > Beggiatoales > Beggiatoaceae > Thiomargarita > Thiomargarita nelsonii_A. The sequence goes on from LUTY01002734.1 coordinate 920, forward strand.
CTGTTCTGGTATTTTCAGGAAAAAATAAAAATTCAGAATTCCTTCTCATAAAATCAGTATCATCCATGTGTTCAGTATATTTTTTGTATTCTTGTTTAATCCTTTGTAAAAAATTATCCATACATTCCTCTATAAATTTACGCCCGCTTCGTTGGTTTCCGAGTCAAAACATCTATCGCTTTTAAGACTGCTGTGCATAACACAATTTGATCCCATTCAATCGAAATGTGGCAATATTTTTATAAATTCCTGAGACGCAAAGCTAAAATTTGGTTGATATTGTTGATAATTTCTGCCGGAAAAGCGATAAGTATATTTTTGCCATTATAAAAGTTTTTCCTGTGCCACTTTGTCCAAGAAAGCAAATCTTATCTAAGGCTTGCCCTTCTTTTTCGTGCCCCTTGGGATATGTCAGTGAGAGCGTCAGGTTTTGGATTTGGTTGTAGTCTTTTATGTCTATTTGAGTGATTTTCATGGGTTTGAGTGTGGAAGGGATTATACATTTTCTTCTGGCGCAACATCAGCAAGTTTATCTAAGAGATTTTCAAGTGTAAGCCATATGACGAGCCAAAGAATAATGTCGGTTTTCGTTTTGTACTTGGCTAGGGGGCTTCCCGCAAAATTCGTTCAGCAATAGGTAAGCCACTATATTCCTCATGCAATTGCTGAAAGAGTTCTCTTTTGACTGACCCAAAACCTGTCGAGTTGTTGTACTCAATTTTGGCTTGTCGCTGTTTTAGCCATTCTGAATAAGGTGAATTATTTTGTTGATAGCGCGGAATTTTTTCTAACGAACGCTGCAAAGCTAATAAATGTAACAATTTTAGTTCGGCTGCAATTTTAATTTGGGTGACTTCGTTACTGACACGAGCGAGAAAATGATATAAATCCACTAAGTCACCAAAACTCGCTTTGCTATTTAATTTTTTATTTGCCACCACTAGGTAAGTTTGTTCAAATTGATTGATGTCAAAGGACATTGCATATTTACTATGCACCCAGCCTTTTTTGTTATTTGGCGTAATCACCCGATACCAATTTTTTCTCGCAGGTTCTAATTGAGAAACAATTGTACCTATTTGTAATATTGTGACTGTTTTTGCATTCCATCTTGGTGCCTTACGCAATTTGACGCCTGCGCCTGTCAAAATTCTTACTTGTTTCAAGTGAACTGGTTCATCTGCTACCCATTTAATAATGGTTTTATTTTCACTTGTATTTTTTAATTCTTTTTCCACACAGCCTAAAGTCCATGTTTGAACAGTCATTCCTGAAATCGCTTTAGCCCCTGGTTTCCTGTTCTGATTACGAGCTGAAAACTGAAATTGAAATTTAATATCTGTTTTCTTTGGTGTGGATGACTTTAAAATTTCAGTGTCACCTTGCAAATGTTGTTCTATTTTAGTCCATTTGTCAAAATAATCAGCTTTGTCTTTGCGTATGTGCTTTTTATCCACCAAACCTTTATTCAGGTAATTAACTTTTTGATCGTAATAGCTTAATATTGAGCCTATATCTTTTTGTTTGGTTACGGAAAAATATTTTTCAACAAAATGATGTATTTCTTGCTGAGTAGCTTGCTTATTCGGTGTACACGTTTGTTTTTGGGGTGTAGCTATAATCAATCCAACAATAATAATCAGCGCGAAAAGTGAGGCAAAGATCTTTCGCGTTGGAAATGGAGTTGGAGGATTAGGGGAACGGTTGGAATCGGTGGATTTTCTCTTACTCTTAAATATAACTTTATGGGCTTGAGGAAACTCTCTTAAAGTTTGAGTGTGATCACATTTATTGCTACCAAAGCAATACCTAGCATCCTTTATCGTCTCCCAAGTTGTAACTGAAAAAGCCAATTTACAGTTGGCGCAAAAAACAATACGATCACCGGGTTCAATCCTTTGTTGTGTAAAAGGATCTTTGCGCTCTTCCTTGAGAAATTCTTTATGTTTTCCCTTATCTATCAGGTGAGTATGGATAGCCACTTTTATTTACACCCATTCATTCAAGTTTTTGATTGTTCATCCTCGTTTGAAGGTAAAGCTTTGCGCTCAAGTTGAAAGTCAGCTATTTTTAACGGTTCAGACAAATGTAATTGTGTTGTTGATTGTTTTAACCTTTTTTGACCAGCCTTACTGATAAAGTGAGACGTATCATCAATTCGAGTAACTATATTCTCAATTCTCTTCTTTACCGTTATAAGTTCATCGTCATCTTCATCAGCCGCAACTTCAAGAAGTATCTCTTTCTCTAATAATTTTTCTAATTGAGCTTCTAGAGCAGCAAGACGGGTTTGTGCCATCCTCTTTCTCATGGCGTTTTGAGCTGCGGCTATCTCACGATCAGTGTCGTCTTCTTCCCCAATAATTATTTCCCCCGACATTAGGTTACGTATCAGGTCTGCATTCTTTGGTATTTTATAGTTAAGTGCGTTTTCCACTGAACGAATGGAAGCTAGGCCGTGTACCAGAGTACAAACCCCACAGATGCGTTGTGCAAACGCCCATGCCTCACGCGGATCACGCCCTTTCAGGATGGTCTCAATGCCACGTACCATCGTGCCGGAAGAATAAGCACTTGCAATTTTATCACCATCCATTTGAGCTTCTATTCGCAAATGGCCTTCGATTCGGGTGATCGGATCAACTACGATGCGGTCGCTCATGATTTCTTTCTCTCTAGATAGTCAGATAGAATCTGGTACTGCCACTCAGTTTCCGTATGTATTGATAGTTCATTGGACTCATCATCTATGAGTACACTGATGTGCGCCATCCTGCTGCTGATAGCCGCTTGCCATGCCGGACCACTTGCTCTTGATTGCGCTTCTGGTGTGATTGCCGCGACAACCGCACGGGCAACAAAATAGCCAGCCTGCTCACTCCAATGGCCTTCTGCGCCGCAGCGTGCGTGACTGTCCAATGTTGCAGCCTTGGCTGAGTCCAATGCGCTTGATAATTCATCTTCAGAGGCATTAGGATCACTTGCCATTTTGACAACACGGTTTAAACGTTCATCGCTACTCAATGGCAGCACATGTTCAATAAACATGACCGCGACCACTCTCTGCTGTGCATAATCCAGACCTTGAAGTGCTTGCTTGAATTCTGCATCATTAGTTATTTGGCTCATCTCATTTTGCTCCCAAACAGTTAATCCAGATGTTCTGCAAGCGTTTCGGTCAGGCTTAGCAGGGGGATATCCATGTGGTATTCTTCCAGGCCTTCTTCGATTTGAATGCGGCAGTTTGAACAGGCACTGACAATAGCATCAGGCTTGATTTCGTCCAGTTGGTCTTTCTTGCGTTGAAATACCTTGAGACGAATTTCATCAGCACGCTCATTTGCACTCACGCCACCACCTGCGCCACAGCACCAGTTCATCTTGCCGTGATCTGGCATTTCAACGAAATTGTCTGAAATCATGTTGATTAGGTTACGAGGTTCGTCAATGACACCGCCACGGCGAGAAATTTGGCAAGGATCGTGGTAAGTGAGTTTCTGAGTTTCCTTGCCGGTCGTTTTCAGGCGACCTTCCTTACGCAGGCCATCCAGTACCTCAAGTATATGACGCACCTTGAAATTAAAGGGTTTGCCAACCAGGTTTGGGCCTTCCCAGCGAATGGCCATGTAGGCATGACCGCATTCAGGACTGATGACCGTTTTGACCTTGAGTTTTTCAGCAGCATCAACAACACGTTGTACCAACTCGGCTGCTATATCGGAAACGCCAATCTGAATGCCACTGTTGGTGGCTTCAAATGCTTCAGTTGAAATCGTCCAAGTGACATCGGCCTTTTTGAATATTTTCGCAACGGCATCAATAAATTCAGGAAAATTCATTATTTCCATTGACGAGAGCAGCAACATATATTCCACACCTTCGACATCGAGTGGTATCTTCATGCCAGTATCTTCTTCAAGGTGTTTAATTTGTGCAAGCAGTGCGGGCAGCTTCACACCCATCGGGCTGCCGATAGTCACTGCGCGTTTGGTTGCGCTGATAAGCGCTGTGGGCGCATAACCTGCTGCCGCCATGCCTTCACGAGTACGGCGAATCATCTCTGCATAAGCATTTTTATGCTACCCCTCACTTCTCCTCTTTTTTCAGCTTCCAATATTT
>LUTY01002724.1 GCA_001640045.1 Candidatus Thiomargarita nelsonii
CATCATTTGACCATGCGACACCAATCCCTATTGGACGCTGGTGGGCGACAAAGGTATGTTACTGTCAGGTGGGCAACGCCAACGTATTGCGATTGCGCGAGCCTTGGTACGTTGCCCCAAGTTACTGATTTTGGATGAGCCAACAAATCATCTTGATACAGCGGCTGTCAACCAATTGATACACAATTTAAAAAGGCTGGAGACGGTGCCGACAGTTCTTATTATTAGCCACGACATGACGATTGTGCGAGAGGCTCAGTTGGTTTATCTTTTGCGTGAAAGGTGTCTGGTTGCCTATAAACATGACCGGTTGTCCTATCTTGAGACAGTTAATTACGCAAATTAATAAGTACTGAATCTAGTACAACGGACAACCGCGTGAATCAACGCCGTTTTTGAGTTCAAGGTGACTGTTGTTTGGACAATTATCTTGATAATTGTACACACCATCTTGATCGGTATCAAGAGGGCAACCGAGTGGATCAACGCCAGTTTTAATTTCTTCGGCTTGGTTTTTGGGACAATCATCACGATAATCCGACACATGGTCATTATCGCTATCTATGGGACAGCCAGCTTGTTCCCCTTGTTGGTAAACCCCTTTGGAAAGCTCTTTTGGATTGTTATCAAAGCAAACATCTTCATAATTCGGGATACCATCTTTGTCTCTATCAGTAGAACAACCGCGTGAGTTGATCCCTTTTATCAGTTCTAGGTGACTGTTTTTGGGGCAATCGTCACGATAGTCTGGTACCTTGTCATTGTCGCTATCTATCGGACAGCCCATTTCTGCGCCTTGGAGAAAAATCCCTTTGGAAATTTCCTGCGAACTATTATCAGGACACATGTCCTTATCATCTGGTACATTATCTTGATCCGCGTCCGGGGCACAGCCTTGTGCGTCAACCAGTGTACTTGCTAGTAAATTAGTGGCACATAAATCTTTATAATCAAGCACACCATCTTTGTCCGTATCCATTGGACAACCATTTGAATCAATACCTTTTTCAAGTTCGTGGGAAAGTGTATTTGGACAAGTGTCACGATAATCCTGATAACCGTCTTTATCACTATCAACCGAACAGCCTTTGAAAGAGCCTTGTTGATAAACGCCCTTAGAAATTTCCTCCAAGCTATTATCGGGGCAAACATCGGTGTCATTGGGAATACCATCTTTATCTTGGTCAAGATTACCACAAGTTTCTAAACCTAAAATCAAGGGGCGAGATTCTATAATGTTTTTATTTTCAGTCGGTTCATATTCAAATTGGTCCTGACTGATCCGTTTCAAAAGCAATTTCGGGGCCATAATATCGCCGTTCATTCTAAAGCTGTATTGAGCCGTCACACCTTGACAAGGTAACATATTTTGTAGTGTTTGTGCCAGTTGAGTTGAGTCGGTTGATTTGGCTTTTTCCATGCCATGGGCTAAGAGTTTGATGCTGTCATATCCCAATGCCGCGAGACGATCTGGCATGAGTTGTTGACCATATTCTTGTTTAAAATGCTTGACAAATGCTTGGGCAATGTGACTAGACGGGTTGAACACGGTCAGTAGTGTAGATTTGGGGGTGGTTTCAGAATTTTCCCATTTTTTGACTGGTTTCCAAAATCTCTCTGAGTCCAGTTTCTCGCCACCGATAAAGGGCACGGTAATATTTAGCTCACGAGTTGCTTGATATATCCTAGTTGCCATGTCAACATCGGTGGCAAGCAAAATGGCATCAAATGCTGGCAGTGTTTTTAGATCAGTCATCAGAGCCGTAAAATCGATGGTATCACGAGAAAATGAGTGATGTGCAACAATTTCGTGGTGGTATTTTTCAACTGTGTGGTAAATAAATGAGTCTGCTAATTCGTTGCCGTCGTTATCTTGACTTTGTAAGACGACTATTTTTTTGTAGCCGGTTTTGTGGCAATAGACGGCTAGCTGCCGGCCCATTTCTTCGTTATTAGGCCGCATCCGAAAAGTATAGTTCAAATCAAAACGGCTCAAATTTAGATTAGTTAAAGTCGGTGCGATAAAAACAATACCTTGAGACTGATAAACGCTGGCCGCTTGAATGGCAAACTGAGAAAAACGATGCCCAATAATCGCGTTTATTGTTGGGTTAGTCGCCAATGAGTCAGCAATCTCAAGCGCGAGCTGTTGTGATTTGTCATCGGTGAGTGAGACATCTAAAGCGGCCGCTTCTTTTTTGTCTATCAAGAGTTGAAGAGGTCGGTTTAATATTCCACCGTCGCGATTGATTTCTTTGCTCGCTAACTGAACTCCTCTAATAAAACTATCGTCATCATTTGACCATGCGACACCAATCCCTATTGG
>LUTY01002725.1 GCA_001640045.1 Candidatus Thiomargarita nelsonii
CAAAAAAAAATTTTTTGAAATTTCCGAAATTAAAAAAAATTTTTCAAAAACGCGTTAACCAGCGTAGTATTTGCGTCTCTATAAATTCGTGTCAAATTTTCAGAAAAAATTTATGAGTTGGCTCGGCTCAAAATTTTTTTTAGCTCATCAAACAAATGAATTATCGCTCTCTGATAACGTGGAGAAATTTTTCGCATCCCAGTCTCCCACATCGAAATCGTCGTATGCCCTACAATCGCTCCACAAACAAAATCTCTTTAATCCAATTGAGGTTGATTTGCGTTTTGATGCCTGAGATGCCGATTTAGACTTACCCGCATTGGGCAAACCTGATGCTTTTAATGATGCAAATATGACGGCTATGAGGTACGTTAAGCTGCAAAATATGAAGAAAATGAAAACCTGACATGGAGACAGAAACATCACCACACCTCTTAGTCATGGATGATCATCGGGAAATCCGCGAATTATTAGGTAAATATCTCAAACAGCATGACTTTCGTGTCAGCCTTGCTGATGGCGGGGTGACAATGAAAAAAAGGTTGCGTGAACAGGCCATTGATTTGGTGGTACTAGATATTATGATGCTGGGCGAGGACAGGCTCTCCTTGTGTCGGAGTCTGCGAGAAAACACCAAGTTGCCGGTAATCATGCTGACAGCGATGGCAGAAGCGACGGATCGCGTGATTGGGCTGGAAATAAACCAATGGAGGTGGGTTAAAACCATCCCATAATACCAACTTTGAGCGTTAACGGCGGACGCATTAATGTATTCGCTGAGAATGCCCCATGGCTCTGTTGGGTCATTTGCTATCTATTTCAGCATAATCTATCTCTTGCTCTTCTTCAGATGTAAGGTATTGACATGACGCCGTAAATGGTCTGTATCCAGCAAATTCATTTTTATGATAATTATAGTCACCAAATCCATCTACGGCCATATCATTCCCACAGGAAAAACATTTTCTAAACAACGCATAAGAAGGGTTAAGGGTTACCCCATGGGACTCTTGGGTACCCCCGACAAGTCCCCAATATTCGTCAAGTCGCCGTGCTCCACAATTTCGGCATGCATCTGGGAAAAGGAAAAAATATTCCGTTCGATTTCTAGGGCCACCTGCATTGAGTATATCTTGAGCTTTCCTAGCATTATCGCTCTTGAATTCTCCGCATCTAATGCATGTGCGCACACTCCAATCATGTATAACCACACCACATTTCTTGCAAGTACAACCCTTTAAGACATGATGCTTGTCTCTTTTCTTACGACATGCTTTACATATGCAACCATCCCAATCATGAATTAGGAAGCAGTTCTGACTTATTGATCTAATCCAGTCTCTCATTAGTCCATTCCCGTCGTATAGTATTTTTGAAATTTGGTGTATGGATTGATGGTGCATCAAACGCACTCTACACTCTTTTGCTCATCCTGCTAAAACGGGCACATAATACACAATAGCCAGATATGAATCAATATTTATAAAAGGTGAGTGGTTTAAAGTTTGCCTGAGCAAGGTGCTAATGGTTTGTGGCACTGATTAATGAGTTGGCAATCTGGCTCGCGTCAGTCCAACCTACGCGCTATGCAAAAAATATATAATAAATTCAATTTAATGAAAAATTATACCCGAAAAATGAAAATGTGCCCTTGAAAACTTTATTTAAAAACATACATGTATGTAATTTTTTTAAATTACACCACCACGCAAGCTAATATCCACCGTTACGATGGTGAGACAGCACTAAATTTTTCAAATTTTAAAATATACAAACATGAACGTATAATATTGAATAGCAAATTTTGGGAAGGAGGCATGATGAACAACAAACGTGGCAAAAAATACCGTTGGCTTTTAGTGATCGTCGTTTTGGCACTACTGACCCTCTTATTAATGTCAGTTGAATGGTTGGCTGTGCCCGCAAAAGAGCCGGTTTTACGGACGGAAAATAATGAAACGGCTGTGCCAGTAGCGGTGGCACCGGTCAAACGGGGGGATATCCGTCAATGGTCACAGGCGACGGGTAGGATTTATGCGATCAAGCGTGAAGCCCTGTGGTTTGAAAGCGCAGGTCGAGTGGTTTATCTCAAACCGGATGCCAAAGGACAAACGATTAAAGAGGGTACCAAGGTTTTTGGGCCGCGCAAGGGGGCGGCTTTTGGACAATTATTAGCGCGAGTGGATGATCGAGAATACCGACAGGCGGTTGCTTGGGAAGAGGCTGAACTCGCCCGCTCGGAGGTGGCTGAAGCCGAGGCGGAATTGCATCGGTCCAACAGTGAATATAATTTGGCGCGTGCCAATCATAAGCGTGTGCGTTC
>LUTY01002726.1 GCA_001640045.1 Candidatus Thiomargarita nelsonii
ACCTAAAACATAAGCCACACGCGCTCTTATCGTTACCGTTTCAACAAACTTGTTTAGGGTATCACTCATAATTTCTCTCCAATCAATTTCCGCTAGTCTACAAATTTCCCATTTAGAATGAGAAGTTCTGTCCCACCTTTGACTCCACCTGACTCAACAGTTACCTTAATAGTTAACCTTGGATACTTTTCGCTCAATTGTTTAAGGACACCAGGCTTTACATTAGGATTTTTAATCCCCTGACGACACACATTACAAACGCCAGTTGGGTTAGAGATATGCATAAGTAAAGTCCTTCCCTCAATATCGGCCTGAGTTAATCCTAATTTCTCAACTGCCGCAACGAATTGGTTTGCAAGATCTTCTTCGGCATGTCTTGTAAACAGTGGGTTAGAGTTAGGTGACTTTATCGGACCAGGTGTCGCATCTGGTAAGCCAGCCAATTTCCTCACTTTAGGTGACGCACCCTCAAACGTTATATTCTGCATACCAGGTATATCAGTTTTTGCAACCCCAATGGTATGTATATCATCAGCCAAAACGCCAATTTTTTGTCGAAAAGCATCGAGTTCAGCTTTGCCAAGTGCTAGTTTTATTCCGGCGGCTTTCTGTTCTTTTTGTATCATTTTTTTTTCTAAATTCTTAGTTGTCTGTACTTCCTCAACCCCTTCTTGAACTCCCTTCCGTACCCAGCCAGCCATCCCCCCGCACCGGCTGTCACCATCCTAATTCCAGCACCGATAACACCATCTATTCGAACCAGATTATAACATCTCACATAATAAAAATGGAGAACTCAAAGAAGGTGCTTGGGGCATATTAACGCTTTCAGGAGACTCAGCCACATACATCTCCCAAAAACTTCCCCACTCAATGGTTGCCTCCTACGCACTGTCATCGCCACCATTAACTTACAAATAATTAATGGTACGTGAGCAATAGTGCGTAGTACGCACCCTACGCTCGCTACGCTTGCTGATCAAGCTGTACGAAGAACATTAAAAGCAAGCTAGTACTCCAACTCTTCCCTATTAAGCTCTATATAGCAGCCTGGACAACTGGCTTTGAACTCTTTGGCAGCACCCGAAAAATCGTGTTTATCATCTTCAATAATAAATTCTTTGAGATTCCCCTTACCCATCAAACCAGTAATACTTTTGCTAGTTAGCGAAGTGTTATACACATGGAGTTTACAAACTCCCTGAAATCCCTTAGCTGATATTAAGTTTTCAAACAACAGATCATCAACGCCGTCACCAGACAAATATAAACCCTCAGCCATATCATAGCGCTTGACATCCAACTTCTGTTCAATAAATGGAAACGCTATTTTATTTTTTAAGGCAAGAGCTCTATCAAAATAGTTACCATAAATACTTAGACGACTTAGTTTTTCTTCTTCTGTAAAATCAGCTTCTAGTCGAAACGAGCTTTGCTCAGTCAATTTAATACTTTTACGACCACCACAGTCATACCAAGTACCATATTCACCGATTCCATCAACATAGCTTTCATAAAAACCTATTTTTCCGCTTTTATACCAGCTAACCTCCTTTAAAACACATCCATCATCGTACAAAGCCCCACCCACACAAAAATCACCATCAAACGTATAGGCTAGACCGTAAAACCTTTGCTGACGATATAAGAATGGCTCTTCATCCTCATATCTCTCTCCCTCCAGTTCTGAGTCGTCTATTATTGAAAGAACCTCAGTGCCTCTAAAGTAATTATCGCAAAATTCACCAATTGCTTTGCCGTTTTTAAACTCAGAAACTTCTTGTATCACGCCATCTAGCAGGGCATATGCCGCCCCACTAAATAGCTCCCCTTCAAAATAATAGCTCTGATATTGTAGGGTTAAAGAGTCCTTCTTTACTCTCAACATAATTACTTTCTCCCCGTCAATATATTGATAGGCGGTGTCAGAATTCCCCCGCAATTACTACACGCATGGAATGCCTCTCCTTGCCCTGTTTTTGATGGAGCCACTTTATATGTAGACACTTGAACTTTACTTAAATCAAAGGTATTTAAATCAGTACCTTTAGGAAGTTGGTTAAATACGTCATTAGCAGCCTGCACCTCTGCATGAAACCCTGGCAATCCAGCGTGGAAATCGAATGCTCCATCGGACTTGCGAGCAACCTCATCTAAGTGATTTATGATAAGACTCTCAGTATATGGGTGTAGAGGATTGCCAGCAGCGTTATATTGATCTTTCAACAGGTTGATGTACGCATCTCTATCTGAAATAACAAAGGTTCCCGTTTCATTATTTCTAATGACTCCAGGTATATCAGGACTATTTCTTTTGAATCC
>LUTY01002727.1 GCA_001640045.1 Candidatus Thiomargarita nelsonii
AATGGACTCTCTTAGATTTATTCATTGTCCTCATCATGGCAGCTGCGATAGGTAAATTATGGCATTGGGGCTGGGGCGTATTAACACTAGCAACGATGATATTGATTTACCATGAAGCTTACCCGTCACACTGGGTTTTGTTAAATATTATTGCCGCCATTGCCTTGTTGCGCGTCTTACCAGTATTAGGCTGGTTTAGCCGCACCGTGCGTTTTTATCGCAACATAAGCTTAATTTATTTATTAATCATAGCCTTACCATTTATGATGCAACAAGTGCGGCAAAGTATCTATCCACAACTTGAGCATCCGTCGAAAGCATTGGAAGGGCATCCGTCGAAAGCATTGGAAGGGTATGAGATAGAGAGAAACTTGCTTAATAGAAAGAGAAGATTAGAGAGTTCAAAAGCGTCTCCAATACCGCCCTATCAGCATATACCAGCCGAAGAATGGAAGCTTGGCTTAAAATCCCAACAAATGCTACGCATTGATCCCAATGCCCAAGTGCAAACTGGACCAGGCTTGCCACAGTGGAAATGGCGCAGTATTACAATGGCTTGGAGTGGTCCCACCTTACAGAATCAGTCGATTCATTTATGGCTGTTGTCGCCTACCGTCAACAGTATCTTGAGCGGCGTGCGCGTTATATTAGTGGCTATTCTAGCTGTCTTTTTATTATGGGTTTCTTGGGGAACGGGTTCACGCTTATTATTTAAACCAAAGGCGAGCACCGTGCCCTTATTGTTAGTTGGCGTATTATTATCTTTGCCTTTAATCAGTCAGGCTGAAACTTCTCCGAACCAGGCGCCCATCGCGGAAATCGGTGAAATGGATAAATTGGATAAATTGAGTTTCAATGCTTTTCCGCCCCAATCATTATTGGATGAACTACAAAAACGCCTATTAGCACCGCCCGATTGCTTACCCCATTGTGCCAGCAGTCCACGCCTCCAGCTAGAATTAGATAACAATCACTTAACTGCCCGCATGGAGATACATAGTTTAACTTCGACGGCTGTGCCCTTGCCCGGTGTTGCAAAGCAATGGTTGCCACAACAAGTATTGCTAAATGGCGAACCTGCACAAGCTCTCTTGCGTCAAAAAAATGGACAAATATGGTTGAATGTCACCAAAGGAATTCATCAAGTGCAACTCGCAGGCACTCTACCCAAACGCCATACGGTGCAATTACCCTTGCCACTCAAACCGCATTTTGTCGAAATCAAAGCGACGGGATGGCGTGTAGAAGGCGTACATGAAAATGGAATCGCTGATGAACAATTGCAATTTACCCGCGAACAAGGAGAAAGCTTGGCGGAATTAGAAATGGGCAATTTACCACCGTTTGTACAAATTGAACGCACCTTGTTATTGGGTTTAGAATGGCAAATTGAAACCCGCGTAGTACGCAAAACCCCAAAGGGATCGGCGATAGTCTTAGAAATTCCCCTGCTCAAAGGAGAATCTGTCACCAGTGAAAATGTCCGGGTAGAAGACGGAAAAGCTTTGATTAACCTGTCACCCCAAAAATCAGAAACGGGTTGGATATCAGTGTTTGAGAAACAAAACACAATCAGCTTGACGGCACCGGATAATACAGTACGCAGCGAAGTTTGGCGATTAGATGCGAGTGCGATTTGGCATGTTGAGATTGAAGGGATACCGGTTGTACATCATCAGGCAGAAGGACGTTGGCTCCCACAATGGCGACCTTGGCCAGGCGAAACGCTGACCTTACACCTGAGCCGCCCAAAGGGGGTGACGGGACAAGTGTTGACTATTGATCGTAGCCAATTAATTGTGAGCCCTGGGCAACGTTCCACCGATAGTCAGTTATTATTAAAACTACGCAGTAGTCGAGGCCTACAACATAAGATAAAACTACCCGAAAATGCCCAATTGCAAACAGTCAAAATCAACGGCAAATCGAAACCGATACGTCAAGAAGGACAATTTGTCACATTGCCCATCGTGCCTGGTGAACAAAAAATTGAGTTGCGATTTCAACAAGCAATAGGTATGAGCCAGTATTTCTATACGCCGAGCGTTGAACTGGGCATAGACAGTGTCAATACGCATATTGAAGTGAAAATGCCAAAAGAACGCTGGATATTATTTACAGGCGGCAAAGCCATTGGTCCTGCGGTGATGATTTGGGGGATTTTAATTGTCATAATCTTAGCCTCGGTGGGCTTAGGCCAAATTTCATTGACACCTTTAAAAACCCATCATTGGCTACTGTTAGGCGTAGTACTCAGTCAAGTGCATGTCACATTGATGCTGTGCGTAGTAGCGTGGTTTATGGCATTAGGCTGGCGA
>LUTY01002728.1 GCA_001640045.1 Candidatus Thiomargarita nelsonii
ATGTTGGTTCTGGAGGCGGTATTTGGAATTCAGGCAGCCTGACACTAAAGAATAGCCTCGTGAGGGGTAACATAACTGATAATGGAGGGGGCGGCATTTTAAATAATGGCACTATGACGGTGCTCAACAGTACCATAGCGGGCAACAGCGCGTTTGGGAATGACGGTTATTGGTTTAGCTGGCGGGGGCAACCTCCTTTCTATGAAAGATTTGAAGGGGGTGGCAACACTCCGACAGGTTCTGGAGGCGGCATTTCAAATAGTGGCACCCTGACGCTGACTAACAGCACCGTGGCGGGCAACGATGTGAATTCTACTGGGGGTGGCATTAAAAATTCTAATAGCATGACCCTGCTCAACTCCATCATTGCCAACAGTCTCAATGGAGGAGATTGCATCAATGAAGGCACCCTCAGCAGTACAAACAACCTAATTGAAGATGGCACTTGTTCATCTGCATTCTCGCCTGGGACTGATCCTAATCTTGGCCCCCTACAAGACAACGGTGGCCCAACTCAAACCTACGCCTTGCTGCCTGGCAGTCCCGCCATTGATGCGGGTACTAATGACCGTTGCCCCGACACTGACCAACGCGGAGTCACTCGTCCTATCAACGACACTTGCGACATTGGAGCTTATGAATACCAAGGGATTCCCACCTATGTCGAACTGTTCTCATTGACAGCCACGGGCTCATATCACCCCGAATTTAATTTATATTACGCTGACATTCAGTGGGAAACGGGGCTTGAAATAGACACTAGCCACTTTGAGATACTGAAAAGTGCCGAACCAGAAGGACCCTATCAGGCAATTCGGATTTGGTACTATGATGGGGAATACTATCAGACTGAGCGGATTTCGGCCCAAAGTGAGGATTGGAAATATCGCGTGTTTGATCCCGAAGTGAATGCGGGCCAGACTTATTATTATCAACTCAAAGAAGTTGATCTTTATGGAATAAGCACAGAATATGGCCCCGTATCTGCTACGATGCCCAAACCTTAATCATGAAGGAGTCCAAGATTTATCTTGGACGAGCCGACGCCCAAGATAAATCTTGGACTCCAAAATCAAGCAGGCATTCCGCCGCTTCGCGGCGGAACGAGAAAAAAACCATCCGGCTTAATTATTTGTGTTGTTTGATCATCGATAACACACACCTTATGTTTGAAATAAACAGGTTTCCTCAATCGCTTTATTAATTAATGTGTTATCCACACCATGACGTTTTAAATTTTCGATAAAGGACTGTGTGATTGGGTGGTTAAAAAATGTCATATTGGTTGACACCGTTTCAATAGGTTGAGGGGATTCCTCAACTGGTGTGAACATAAAGCATTTTACAATGTCATTTTTTGTGGTGTATTCTCGCAACTCAAGATCGGCTGAATAAGCTTGATCGTAAAAAAACAACGGGTATTGATTATCTACCAGTGAGCGAAACCAAAGTGCGAACTTAGCACAATCTCGTACATCTCCATCTAAGGCAATGCATTGTCCAGTTCGTTCCAACAAGCCTTCCAAATTTCCATTTTCCATTGGCATTACCCACTCAAGCCCATAAACTCGTTTCGGGTTATTTATAGTATGAATATCAATATTTAGCCATTTAGCCTTTAGATGACTAGTAAACTGTGTTGGCTTAATTGTTAAATTGGTTGGTTTTGGAGTTGAAATTAAGTATTTCATTATTCATATCGATCTAAACGAATCTTAACTTAATGTTATCTTGGACGAGCCGATGCCCAAGATAAATCTTGGACTCCATGTTGCAGGACGCGGAGCGTCCAAGCAGGCATTCCCACGCAGAGCGTGGGAACGAGAAAATAAATATTGAATTATCAAAGTATTAATATTCAATTCGTTTATTTCTTAATTAGTTGTACTAACATCAAACTTGAAAACATCTCATGTACTCACTACTTCGCCCTTTACTTTTCAGCAGCCTCAAAGCACTTCATCGCCTTAAATTAAGCAAACTATTTTTTGGCAAAATGCCCCACGCGCCCTGCACCGTCATGGGATTGAATTTTCCCAACCCCATCGGACTCGCTGCTGGCATGGATAAAAATGCTGAATATATTGATAGCCTTGCAGCCTTGGGCTTTGGATTTATTGAAGTGGGCACCGTCACGCCGCGCCCTCAACCAGGTAATCCTCAACCCCGTTTGTTTCGTCTACCAGCCGCACAAGCCTTAATTAATCGCATGGGATTTAATAATCAAGGGATTGATAGGCTGCTAGAAAATGTTCAAAAAGCACGTTTTGACGGCATACT
>LUTY01002729.1 GCA_001640045.1 Candidatus Thiomargarita nelsonii
GCAAACTTTAAAAAGTTATCATTAGAAAATGCTTTGACTAAACTGAGCTTGTCGGGGTAGCGTTACCAGCCACAGCAATTAAACCAGCCGTGCATCCCTGCTCTACGGTTGATGAAATGATGTAAATCCAACTTGGTCCGGGGGAAATTGCTATTGCAAAGCTTGCAGTGGCAAATCCGATAATTAAGTTTATGTCGTTCATTGCAAATCTCCTTTAGTTAGTTTTTGGGTAGGTGCTGGTAATATCCCAAAGGGTAGTAATGACGTTCTGAAAGCCTCGCCCGGTGCGTTTCCAAATTTCATTCGTCACCACTTGTAGAACACTATCTCTTTTCTTAGACTTGTAGATGCCACGCTGTCTCAAGTATTATAGTACTTGAGCAACACACTCGTCTATACTCCTCCAGTGGAATTGAGCAAGCGTAGGGTGCGTCCTACGCACCCTCTTTCCACGCACTTAAAATCTACACAGACATCAAAAAGGTGCGTGGGACGCACCCTACGCTCGCTGACCCCAGAGGAACAGACGGTGGTGATTTTACGGTTACCGTGTATGCGGTTAACAAGTCAATGTCATTAAGTTAAGGAGAATGTCACGTTCGTAGCGAATGTAGTTAAATTTTATTAACCAAGAAACCGTTTAAATGAAAGAAGCAGAAGAATTCAAGAAAGAATTGATTAATTATATGGAGGAAGAAAACGCTGTCTCATTAGAACATTCTCGTGTTGCAGCGGCTCGTTGCATTAGGTTAATCGAATCAAATCAAAAGTTAAATCAGTTGCTTGAATATGAACCGAATTATGAAGTGATGGGATTAGGCACTATTATTTTGGCAGCTTACTTAGGAGAGAAAATTAATCCATTAGAACTTGAGTCCCCAAGTTGTCAAGAAATACGAGAAATTATATACCAATTATATGATGATGAAGTTGGAGAAAGCTGAAACTCGATGATCAAGTTTTTAAACCATAAAATTTCTCAGTACAGGTGTCCTGTACTGAGATGTCTAATGCCAATTTGTCACTGGTCGTTTGTGTCAGCTATTTTTGAACGTTTGCAGGCGGATGACATTCATCTTGATTTTATAGGCTTTTCTGACTCGTCCAAGTTTCACACGCCACCGCACAAACACCCACATTCTGGTGCAGACGCAAGGTACGCCAGCGTTGGGCGCAGACTTCAGCCCAGTAGGAGCGCGAACCTTTATCCCGCCAGATTTCAAGCGCAAGCCGTGCTGACAGTTTACACCGGCGTTGGAACGGCTTCAATAACCGCATAACCTAATTTTGGTGCCAAACTTTGATTTTTAAAATCCACCCCCAAAACGCCGGATGCCAAAAACATTGGAATTTCGGTTCCATAATAATCCCACTTGGCAGCAACTTTGGAAACATGTACAGGAAATTTGTTCATGGTATAACCAGAAAAGCTTCGCCAATCAAACTCCCTTTTTAACAGAGGCCCTTCACGGGTAGCCTCGTAAGCAAATAACGCTGTAATCCAGCCACTTATAAATGGCCCGCCAGAGAAACCGTCAATCTTATAAATCGACTTCCAAAAAGCGGCGTCTCTTTGACCATTAACCGCTTTGGAGATTTTGTCTAGTACGGGTAATAAATCTCGAAAGTAGCCCTCTAAGTCCTTGAAAGTTTCCGCCAACTCCGTGGTTCGTTGAACTAATAATTGCCAATCCTTTTCTTGGCCTTCAACGTAAATTCTTGGAATACCACAGCGTGTTAGCCATTCAAACTCACAGTGTGCAGAGACCATATCCATAAATGAAACCAATATAGCCGTCCTAGACTCGTCTGTGAATGTCGTCAATTTTGGCAAAAAGAAATTAACCGTTTCTTCGCCAATAAAGTTTTTCATTGGGTCAACAAACAGATGAATGCAACCCGCCCAATCGTTACAGGGATCGCCATACACTAAGGAGTCATCCCTAATCTGGATGACTTGTTTCTTATTCGGCGTTTGAGTGAAAAGATGGGCGTACTTTTCGGCATTTTGTTTGACATGAATGGCAATTTCATGGCAAATCAAATACCAAACGACTTCCGGTGAAAGCGTAAATGGAATATGCTCTGTAAAGGCCTGGTGAAGTGCTTGCATAAATAAGCTTGGAAGACCTTCATAAGCTATATAAAATTCTTGATCCCCCCCATAAATGTTTTCGTAGTGACCTTCGTAGTTGTAACGAACAACAGAGGCAACTCGGTCTCTACTTTTAAAGTGGAGTTTTTTAAAATTGGGTAAAGCAAACTTTAAAAAGTTATCATTAGAAAATGCTTTGACTAAACTGAGCTTGTCGGG
>LUTY01002730.1 GCA_001640045.1 Candidatus Thiomargarita nelsonii
AAAAAAACGAATTGACTGAAAACGGGTTTTAAATTCGTTTATTTCTCAATTAGTTGTACTACTATACCCGGAGAGTGAAAATATCCATACCATTCTCTAGTTCCGCCTGTGAAACGGGCTTGGGTAAAGTTGTAGGCGGGGAAGGTGTGATGGGTTTGCCTTATGCGTTGTATGTGGCAGGCAATAAAAATACTATACTCACTTTATGGTCTATCTCCGATAGGGTGACGGCGGAGTTTATCACCAGCTTTTTTGCCAAGCTCAAGGCAGGGAGAGGGCAAGTTGAAGCCTTGACGGCAACTAAGTGTGAGTTCATTAAAAAAGGCGGACGCTATAGTAATCCGATGTATTGGGCAGCGTTTGTGTTGTATGGCGTTTAATCAGCGTCACCACCCCATTTATTTGGAGAACAAAAATGCTAAAGAACAAATTGCATTTGCGCCAGTTATCAGTGCATGGCTTTAAATCACTTGATAACTTTCACTCAGATTTAGAGCCGACTCTTACTCTATTCATTGGACAAAACGGGGCTGGAAAATCGACGATTCTACAAATTTTCAGCTTTATTCAGGCGTTTATGTCAGGAGAACCTTTGCGTTTTTTTGAAGAGAGAGCATGGCTAGTTGAAACCATTAAGCCTGTTTTTAAAAAATCTCACTTAATTGAAATTGTTCTCACCTTTGGCAGAAAAGATGAAACTCAAATTATTTGGGCTTTTCAATGGGATTTTAAAAAAAATATCAACAAAGGCGAAAGTCTTCAATTTCAAAATAAGCAGAAAAAAGTAGAAATCTTCGCTTTCTCTGCCCAACAAGCGGCTAATGGCATCAAAGTCGGTCAAAACGTCATAGAAGGGTTGCGCTTATCGGGTTCAATTTTTTCGGTATTAGATACCAATATCATTAATAATGAAGAAAGCCGGGCAATTGCTAAAGCCGTGCGAAAATGGGGCAAAGGTATTTTTTCTATTGAATTGATGAATCCTGCGATTATGCGTCACGGTGCCAGAAGTGCAGCCTTGCAAATGGGATATCAAGGCAAAGGCTTAACCGGTTTTCTGGCGGCACTTTCTCCGGCGCAAAAAGATCGTATTGTTAAGCGATTGAGCCACATACCCTCACTCAAAGCACTTCACACGATTGAAAAAAGTGCGGGTTGGATCAATTTGCAAATTGCCGAAAATTTTCCTATGAGCCATAACATTCCGGCTGAACATATCAGTGATGGATACTTGCGTCTCATCACGCTGGCTTCATTACCAGAATTAGGTGATCAAGTCAGTCTGATATTGATTGATGAAGTTGAAGACGGGCTTGAACCTCATATTTTACCTGACTTAATTGAGAACATTCATCAAGAGCAATTAGCCCAATTAATAATGACATCACACTCTCCTGTTTTAGTGAATCGGTTTCAACCGGAGCAAATACGTTTTGTCGCTCGTGACACAAATGGTGCGGCTATTTCAGTCGGATTTCATGAAATCAATGAGATACAAAAAGATTTTGAATATCAAGGCGTGGGTGAAATTTGGTTTCATACTTCAAGCAATACCCTAGAACAATGGGTTAGGGATGCGGTTTCTCGTGAAAGGCGCGGAGAAATTTGATGAAAATACTTATTTGCGGAGAAGGTGAGCATGATATGGGAGGAAAAATTTATGCTCCTCGTAAAAATCGTTATGAAATTAACGAGGGATGGATACAAAAATTCATCCGTAAAATGAAGCCTAATTTGGATATCGTATTTGAGATACGACATAGAAAGGATCTCATATCCTTCAAAAAAAAGCGGTTTGGAGGGGCATGGAGAAAAAGCATTTTCTGCTATGATGGTTGCCAAACGTGAGGGTTATGATGCTGTGGTTTTCATGGTGGATGCTGATACGAAAGATTTAAAACAATGGAAAGTCAAATACGAGGAAATATTGGATGGTTTTAGCGCCGTAAAAGGTGCCCCTTTAGGTATTGCCTGCGTTCCAAAAAGTGCATCAGAAAGTTGGTTGCTCTGTGATAGTCAGGCTTGGGCAGCTCTGGGATTGAGTGATTTAAAAGCACTCCCGATTGAGCCAGAGATGATATGGGGAAAAAGGAACGAACCGAGTGCTAACCATCCTCATCAACCCCTATGCAGGACGGAGTTTGCAACTCAGTCCGTAACGTTTCAGTCATAAACGTTACGGACGGGATTGCAAATCCCGTCTTACATTACAGTATTTGGTTTAATACTATTTAGTATTTTCCGCGCATGGCTATCTCAGCGATGATGTGCCCGCCTTATCTTCTATTGTCTTGGGACAACTCAACAATCCCAA
>LUTY01002731.1 GCA_001640045.1 Candidatus Thiomargarita nelsonii
TAATAATCATATAGGCAAAATGATGCCATTGAATGATGGAAAATAGCCGCAGCAATAAAACTTCATAAGCAATGGCTGCGGCTGAAAGTAGTGCGATAGCGATGAGAGGTGGATTCATCAATGTCCGCCCGTGAAAGGCACAAAAGCAACCGGCGGTTTAATAATTTTACTGTTACTTATTCTCGCCGCACTTGCCGGAAAAGCTTTGACAGAGTGGACAATCGTTTTTGATCCAGCCACCGTTAGATTGATAGACAAATTTCTGCCCCCCTTATCTTTCGCATCTGAGCATTTACCAGCAGAAGATTGGCCTCGATTTGGGATTTATCTACTGGGCACCGATGAATTAGGGCGAGATGTTTTTGCCAGAATGCTCCAAGGTTCTTTCGTATCGCTCTCTATTGGCTTTATAGCCGTTGGCATTTCCGTTTTAATTGGCATCTTGCTCGGAGGGCTGGCGGGTTACTATGGCAATGTCCGCCTTGGATTTATTTCAGTGGACACCCTGATTATGCGCTTTACCGATGTTATGTTGTGCTTTCCAACGTTTTTTTTAATACTCACCGTAGTCGCCCTATTACCGCCTAGCATTTACAACATTATGATTATAATAGGCATAACCAGTTGGATGGGCACTGCCCGTTTTGTACGCGCCGAATTTTTGGCACTGCGCGAACAAGATTTTGTAGTCGCAGCGCATGCGCTAGGCTTACCATCCTGGCGTATTATTTTCCTACATATGGTACCCAACGCGATGGCACCCGTATTAATATCCGCTATCATTGGCGTAGCTGGGGCGATATTAACAGAATCTGCATTGAGCTTTCTCGGATTCGGAGTACAGCCGCCTTATGCCACTTGGGGCAATATTCTTGCCGATGGCAAAAACTTTATTTTTGATGCGCCATGGCTCTTTTTTATACCCGGCATAGCCATTCTGATTGTCGTATTAGCTTTCAATCTCGTCGGAGAAGGTATGCGCGAGGCTTTTAATCCAAAACTTCGGAGACGTTAAATGAAAGTATTAGAAATTGCCAATCTCCACGTCTCCTTTTTTACCGATCAAGGCGAATTAGGCGTCGTGCAAAATGTCGCGTTTGACATCAACGCGGGCGAAACGGTCGCCTTAGTGGGCGAATCGGGCTGTGGTAAATCGGTGACGGCACTGGCTATTATGGCTCTTCTCGAACATTCCGGTCGTATCACGCAAGGGAATATCAAGCTCAAAGGGCAAGAACTGGTGGGACTACCTCAATCTGAATACCAACAAATCCGAGGTCGTCGAATTGGCATGATTTTTCAGGAGCCCATGACTTCCCTTAACCCAGTATTCACCATTGGCAAGCAAATCGGAGAAGTACTCACCCATCATTTCAAGTTGACAGAACAAGAAGTACGAGAAAAAGTCCTTGAATTGTTGGAACAGGTTGGAATATCCGAGCCACAGCAACGCATTGCTCAATATCCCCATGAACTTTCAGGCGGGATGAAACAACGTGTGATGATTGCTATGGCTTTAGCTTGCGAACCTGACCTTTTGATAGCCGATGAGCCGACAACCGCCTTAGATGTGACGATACAAGCCCAAATTTTGCAACTACTCAAAGAACTCCAAAATAAAATGGGCATGTCAATCTTATTGATTACACATAACTTAGGAGTAGTAGCGAATTTTGCACAGCGCGTGGTGGTCATGTATGCGGGACAAATTGCAGAGCATACTGATGTACGCCCCCTGTTCAAAAATCCCTTACATCCTTACACCCAAGCTTTATTGAAAGCACTCCCAATACCCGGACATAAGCACTTATCAGCCATTAAGGGCACAGTGCCTTTGCCACAAGAGTATCCGGCTGGATGTCGCTTTTGCACCCGCTGCACAGAGATGATGACACGATGTCCAGAGGACATTCCCCGCTTGAAAGAGCAAGAAAAACGGCATCAGGTTGCGTGTTGGCTTTATTGAAACTCGCACTCGACGCAGAGCGTCGAGGCAGGCATTCCCACGCAGAGCGTGGGAACGAGGACTTCTCGTTAGTCCGTCCTCGCGTTCTCGTTCCCACGCTCTGCGTGGGAATGCCTGCCAGGACGCTCCGCGTCCTGCAACGAATTGATGAAATCAACGAATTGGGATTGAGATTTAGCGAACGTAGGCTGCGTCCTACGCACCATTAATCTCCATCTAAAAAAAACGGTACGTGGCCCTAAAAATCTTGAATCGCGGATTAGGCGGATTTAAAGCAGTATGTCGGCCTGGTTCGGTACAATTACGTTTTTTGATAATTTTATCATTGATAATACTCGATGTTCAA
>LUTY01002732.1 GCA_001640045.1 Candidatus Thiomargarita nelsonii
TAGTTGTATATAACAAATCTCAAAAAAATCCTATTTCTTTAAGAAATAGAATTTTTCATATTACATATCCAGCACCCAATAGATTTCTCGTTTCACTCGATATGACACGGGAACGATTTGCCAAAGGCATTATATAAATAAAATCATCAAATGGTATTTAAACGTGACTTTGTGCTAATATAATAAAAATAGACAAACTCATAGGGTTGGCAAAACCCCACACACTAGGGTTTTTGAACTGTGGGGTTTTGTCAAGCTTGCAGGTTTCATTAGCTTAATAACATGCCTTCTCAACTTTTTATTTTTCTAAAAACTGCCGATGCGAATTTGGGGAATCATGACTAATTTCACCCTGTTGGCAGTGCCCTTATTTGTCTTCATGGGCGTTATCTTGTCTTGGAAAAATCGGGGCTTGCTGAAGATTTATTAGAAACAATGGGGTTATTATTTGGCAGTTTACGTGGTGGTTTAGGCTTGTCTATTGTCGTCGTGGGTGCTATGTTAGCGAAGGGCACCGCGATTTTTCTTACCACATTTTTTTTATTTTTGGGTTGACTTTTAAGACGGTATCTACGCTTGCTTGACATTTGACTCAGGTGACGCTTGCTCGACATTGATATCCTTCCAGTAACGACTATCTACACTTAGAACTTTTCCGACCGCAATTAAGTCAGAAAAAGTATCTTGAGGAATGTATCTTTTGTCTTCATACAAATTGTCACACAAGACTTCCACAGCTAACTTCCATTCCCCATATTTCACGAAATCAAATACATTCTCAAGATACATGTCAGGATGAACTCTTCTAACAGATAAAACCACAGCCTGTAGTCTTTCCCTAATCTGCTG
Source organism: Candidatus Thiomargarita nelsonii (assembly GCA_001640045.1). Taxonomy (GTDB): domain Bacteria; phylum Pseudomonadota; class Gammaproteobacteria; order Beggiatoales; family Beggiatoaceae; genus Thiomargarita; species Thiomargarita nelsonii_A. Next base: position 850 of record LUTY01002732.1, read on the forward strand.
TCCTTTCATTTTTTATCCCCACTTTCTGTGCTTTAAAATTCATGATTTGCAGTAGCCTGTTATGATTTTTTCCCCTACTGGTTCTACAATTGCCACAATGGTCTTGCTATAAGCTCTGCCACTCACTTCAAAACGCACTGGATTTCCTTTGCTATTGTGTGTTGGTGCATTGGGAGCCGGTCCACCTGTAGTTATAGTACCTACACCAGGGCCAGTAGATTGTCGCCAAGTGGAGTTAGGGCTGTTCGCGGTTCGTTCGATTGCTGCGATCGCTTGGTTATCGTTCCAAGTATCAGGAAAAGCCCCCATTGTTTGTCCTCTGTTTGGACCGTGACCCGTACCCGGAGGATCGCCTTCCAAAATGTGTGTGCGCCGACTAGGGCTAACCTCATAAGTTAATCCCCATGGATCTATCCATGCCACCGGGTTAGAAACATATTGATAAAGATTATCACCCCCTAATAATCCAATCGGGTCTTGATTAATAAACTTCCCCGCATTCGGGTCATAATACCGAAACAGATTATAATGAAATCCAGTTTCTGCATCAAAATATTGCCCCTGAAATCGAATAGGACAATCAATCACTTGTAATTTAACTTGATCAACTTTACCCCAAGCTTTATAACTGACTGACCAAATAATACCTCCCTCACTATCCACCATTTCTCGCGGCGTACCTAAATGATCACAAACAACCGAATATAGTTGTTCATTTTCCACTTTGGCTAGAGGGATAAAACTCTCCGGTTCAAAAATCCAACCAGAATTTACAACCTCATTCTCAACCTCATGAACAACAACATCCCCATCCCAAACAAACCGAACTTTCTTTTCTGGTCCCTCCTTAACTATCCGCCTTCCTAACGCATCATACTTATATTCCCAAACCTCACCCGCAGGCGTTGTCACGGAGCGAAGTTGATCTTCCGCATCCCATTCAAACAACCATACCTTCGGCTCAGCACTGTCACAATCCTCAATTTTCTTAATCAGCCGCCCATTGGCATCATACAAATACTGCGTGTCACCCTGCCGCTGCAAAGTATCACCAGGCCCATACTCCAGCACGATATCATCCAATTGGATAATATTACTCGTACTGTCATAATCAAATTTTTCGGACATGCCCATGATTAGCTCTCCTGCTCACGCACGGCTTGAATTAAGCGTTCAGCGGCATCATAAGTATAACGAGTTGTTCCCCAATACCCATCCTTAATTTCAATGAGGTTACTGGCTTTATCATATTGATATTGTCGCCGAATATTGGGGCTTTTGGGTCGGATTCTGCTAGTATCTTTCCAACTTCTTGGCAAGGCAAATTGACGCTCGGCGGTATCCACTTGTTGCACCACCAATTGCCCTACTTTGTCATATTCTTGTTTGAGTTCCACGCCGCCCGGCAATAAACGACTGATTTCTTGCCCTAACGCATCTCGCTCAATTTTGATCGGATCAT
>LUTY01002733.1 GCA_001640045.1 Candidatus Thiomargarita nelsonii
GCACTCGGCAGCAAAGGCAAATATCGCTCGTAATGCCTCTGTACTCAAAGCAGGATAGTCTAAAATTTGTTGTTCCGTCCATCATGCTGCTAGGAGTTGCAAAATGAAAGTCACTGCAAGCCGCGTTCCTTTCACTACGGGCTTGCCAACGAGTACCTTTGGATCGGAGTGAATGTAGTTTTGCCAATTTTCAACTGGTTCGATTGACATGATTTTCACCTTAGAATAGTGATAAGACAATTTATATTAGTTTTTCTGTTGTGCAGATAACTACCCGCTAATCTTTTTCAGTACAACGAATTTAATGAATAAACGAATTTTTTGCAATAATCATAATTAATGATTGGTATTAAAAAACTCTCATTCTACCAAAAAAAATTCGTTTATTCCCTAAATTCGTTGTACTAAAAGATTTCATGGATTATAACAATTAAAGGTAATGATCACAGAACCTTCCTCAGGCAAGGTCAACTGTAATACATGTTCATCTGTCAGGATCACATCGGAGTTTCCCACAACATTGAAATCACTTGTGACACGGGATAAATACTTTTCACTCATATGAGATAAAATAGGATGTAAATCAACTTCATAGTGACCACCACTATCGGAATACCCATAAAATACTGCCGAGTCTTCGGCCCCATAGCGAACCATAAACATTTCTCCGTCCTTGAAGTTTATATAGTGTTTCAATAAACAACTAATCCCTTTACACCTAAGAAACTTGGTTTTTCCTGCCCTTAAAACCGCCGGACAAGCTTTACGGACTGCAATAGCTGTTTTCGTGGCCTCATAAATATTGGCTTTCCAATTTGGTTCTCCTTCCCAAATCATCATGGGACGGTTAAAGGGGTCATCTCCTATATTTTTGTGGAGCCCAGGCGGTTTATGGTTTGGATGATAAGGAAAAGCCAAGCTTACTTCCGTTCCATAAAGTAAGGTAGGAATCCCTCGAGTAAGCATCAAAAAACGAAGGGCAGCAATATACGCTTGATCGCTCATATCAGGGAACTGTGTCCTCAATCTGGCTAGATCATGATTTTCTAAAAAGACTAACCAATTGTGATCTTGATCAACAACACGTTGTTCTGTATCATAAAATTGGATATTGAGATTTTCTTCAGGCAAGGAAATGGAAAAGTGTTTGTTCCCGCCCGGAATATGAGAAATCGTGTCTTTTATATACTGGGTCCTGCCTTTCCAGTTTCTTTCGCTTGCGAAATAGTAGCGTATGCCGTCACTTAAGTTAAAGTCAAACATGGTTCTTTTAGAGCTCTCTTTTAACCAAAGCAAACTGTTCTGATTGCCGAAACCTCCATCAAAATATTCGCCAATTAAAATGATATCAGGTGCTATACTTCGGACATGCTCTTCAAATTTTTTCCAAAAGGAGCGAGGGATGTGTTTGACTACATCTAACCGGAATCCAGCTATGGTTTGTTTCCCTTCCTTATTCAACGTCAGCCAAAATTCCGCAACCTTTAGAAAAAAATCTTTTACTTTCGGTTTCTCTTGAGCAAAATCAAACCCAAAAGCTCCAAGCACACTGTTTTCTAGCTCTTTTCCTGTTGCATTGTTCCAATTTTTGATTTTATGAACCTTATGAAACCATTGCTGGGGATTACACTGCGAATTCTTATCATCATAACCTTGTGCCTGCAATTGACCTTGAAAGTAAACGTTGCCTTGGTCATAAAAATAAGAACGATACCATTCTTCTTCAAATCCACATTGCTCCTTGTACTCGGGCGTATGGTGTAAAGGTGACGTATGATTCATCGTAATATCTAAAATAACGCCAATGTTGTAATCGAATGCTGTATCTAATAATTCTTTAAATACGGCAAAACGATTTGCGTTGCCATCTTGATCAGGTTTTGGGGCATCACGAAAATGTTCGTCAATTTCACCATAATCTAAGGTCCAATAGCCGTGATAGGCTGTATTCATACGGCTCGCTTTGTGAGCCAGAATCTGTTGTTCTTCCTTAAAACGTCTATGAACAACAAATTTGTTGTCATCTTTATGGTCGTAGTATAAAAATCCGTTAGGATTATCCATGATAGGGGATAAAATAATCTTTGTTACCCCTAAGTCATGCAAATAAGGTAGTTTTTGAATAACGCCACGCAGATCACCTCCCCAATAGAGTCCGATATAACGATGACCAGGATCATAGATCGCGTCCAATAGCAAGCGGTTAAGCTCGTTATAAGCTTTCTTTTGAGAATCTTGGATGCCCTCTACAGGAAAAGCATATTTAGGAATATTGTTGCGAGGTTCACCATCATAAAAACGATCCACCATG
>LUTY01002745.1 GCA_001640045.1 Candidatus Thiomargarita nelsonii
GGTTCTACATTGGCAGCATGAACTGCCATCATAGGATCAAAAAGATGGGCTAACTGAATACGATAAGCTTCTAAAGCCAATTTAAAATCATCGGGATTTGCTTTAAAACTCCAAGGACGTTCTTCTGCTAATGCTAAACGGGATTCATCACTTTGATAAAGTGTCTGTTCAAGTAATTGCCCTTGATTGGTTTTATAAGTCACTGTCACTGCATTACCAATCCATTCTACTAATTTAACTATGACAATTTTGTCATGCTCAATCCCTGTTATAGATAAGCCGGCTTTTAAATCTTCTAATTTCAACATAAGCAATAATCTCTTTAAGGCAACTCGCAATAAATAATCTCCCATTGACAACAGACTGAGCCGTGGTATTAGTTGCCTCATGACTTGAACCAAAGGGCGGGTATATTAGCCTTCAAGCTGATCTAAGACGTTAACAAGTTGATCAAATGCTTGTTCATCTAGCTGAGCTAATGGAAAATCAGAGGCACTATATTCACTGTGTTCTAGACAATACGCTATTAATTTTTGCAAGGTTTCAAGATAACGATTAGCGAGCATTTGGATAGTTTCTAACCGATGTTGGCTAGTATGATAAGTCCAGTTAATTTGCAAGATGCCAGACATAACCCAAGCATTAATTTCGATAAGATGACTATATTTATTTTCTGGATGGCTGGACAGTTGTAATGTCTGGCTCGGCTTGAGCCATTGTGAGTTAGGAAAAATATGATCCAGTTGTCCTAAATAGTTAAACAAGATTTGCGGAGTGATTAATGATTTTTGGTTCACACCCTGAATAGCACGTAATTGTTCTTTAATAGCTTTTAATGCCTCACCTGGCAAGGCATTCTGAGGTAATGTTAGCCGTATAGGATCAAGTGCAGTAAACCAACCCACTGTTCTGGATAAATCAACATCATCCCGCATAGAGTCACGACCATGACTTTCTAAGTGAATAAAAACACTTTGACTACCGAGCCAAGTTGATAAGCTTTGGGCTAAAGCAGTTAACAGCAATTCATTGGTTTGAGCACGTATATCTCGAAGTAATGATTTGGTTTCGCTTGCATTCAGTGTGCTCGAAATCGTCTGAGTGTTAGCCCTTGACAGGTGAGTAAGTGGTGCATAATCGGTTGGTATAGGGGGTACGTCAACTGTTTGAGTTGTGGTTTCCGGCAATTTATCAGCCCAAGTCTTAAAAGCGGTTGATTTGGGGGGGAGAGAGATTGTTTTTCCTTGACTCAGTTGCGTATAAGCCGTTTCAATATCTTCAAGTAAAATTTGCCAAGAAAACCCATCAACCGCTAAATGATGGATCACTAAATAAAGTTGGTCAGCTTTTTCTGGACGGTGTTTGAAATAGGCGGCTTGTAATAAGATACCTTTTGTCAAATCCATTTGAGTGTTTAATCTTGCCATTATTTGATTTTGTGCTTTTGGGGATTCAACCTGTAGCAAATCAAAGGGCGGTATCTTAGCTGGATTAAATTGTGTCCATCTATTTTCCTGATAGGTAAAACGCAAGCGTAACGCATCGTGATGGCTCAATAAATGACGAATGGCTTGGCTCAGATATTCTGGCACAATTTCACCTTGAATATCCAGTAAAACCGCTTGATTCCAGTGCTGGGGGTAGAGGTGTTGTTGCTCGAAAAACCAATGTTGAATTGAAGTTAAGGGCACCTCACCTTGCACTAAGCCCTGTTCAGCTATAAAGGGTGTTGTGGTACTCGTCGCAACATTAGCTAATTCGGCAATCGTTTGATATTCAAATAATTGTTTAGGCTCTAGCTGTAAACCTTGTTGTTTGGCTTTAGCCGTGATTTGAATACTGATAATAGAATCACCACCTAGCGCAAAAAAATTATCATTAAGTCCCACCTGTTCTAAGTGAAATACCTCTGCCCAGATATTGGCTAATCGGATCGTTTTTGGCGTATTTGGTGCAATATAATCGCTATTGACTGTGGACTGTTTTTCACCTACTTGGGGCAAGGCTTCGCGATCCACTTTGCCATTTGCAGTTAATGGTATTTTGTCAAGCGTAAAAAAATGCGTTGGCATCATATACTCAGGCAGAGATTGCGCTAAGTAAGTCTTGAGTTCTGTGATAGTTAGCGGTGATACATAATAGGCAGCCAGTTGTTTTTCAGTCACTTGGGCGCTTGCTTCATCATAGCCAATTTCTTTTAACATTTGCCTGACTTTCGCTTCATCAATCTCATCATCTAATTCATGCAGGGCTTCTGCACGGGTTTTATGACCCATACGCACATCCCAGCTATAAGGCAGTGCATAGTTATGATAACCCTGCTCTTTTTTATGAATATAAATACCTAATTCATTGATGAGACAATTGGTAGAACGTCCGGTGTCTTTAGGGCGAACCCAAGCTGTTTTTCGAGTTAAATAGTCATATATTTCGTTGAATTCCACATCAGTATAGCGATAATAGTCAATAAATTGAATTTCTTCAAAGATCGCATCGTTGTCAAAAAAACTGGTATCAAGACATTCTGAAACTGCATCCTCAATGCGATGATAAACTTTACGCGCATCTAGTACCATTTTGTCAATTTCAGCCACATCAAATAAACCAGCATCAAATGTATCGGATAAGCGGGTTTCAAATAGTTGCCCACGCGATAAACCCGTCACAATATATTTAATACCTTTTTCGTGGGCTAAGTTAAGGCTGAGGGTATAAATGGTTTTGAAACAGCCATTACAGACGTTACTAAAGTGGTGTAAGCTATCAGCAAAGATGGTGTTCATATCAGGTGTGCTACCCCAAACGAGATCCACACCTAAACTATCCGTGATGTGCTGAATATTTGCTTTGGCACTTTCAGAAATATAACCATTATCTAAACTAAAAACGAGGGGTGTCATCCCTAATTCAACAAGTTGACACAACATGTAGGTACTGTCTTTACCACCACTCAATAAGGCAAGACAATCATATTTACCCACTTTAGTGGCTTTTGCTTGTGCCAAAATCGCTTGTAAATCTGCTTTTGTTTTGAAGTAGGGTTGTACTTTTGCTTGATGTGTCTCAAAATCTCGGCAAGTATTACAAACACCCTGTTCATCAAAGCTTGTTTCTGGGTAATTAGAAGGGAGTCCACATTTGACACAATAGTGAATCTGAGTTGGCTGTTTGGGTAGCTGATGCTGAACAACATCAACAATAGCTTCATCAACAGCGGGGTGTTTGAGTAAGCTAGCTTCAATTTCGCCTAATTCGATACGATAGCCTTTAATTTTCACCTGATAATCCGCTCGCCCCAAAAATTCAAGCTGATCCTGACTGATCCAACGGGCTAAATCACCACTACGATACATCCGAGTATTGGGCGTAAAAGGATTATTAACAAAACGTTCGGTGGTTAACGCTGGTTGATTTAAGTAACCATGCGCTACGCCTTTACCAGCGATGTATATTTCGCCAATCACCCCAGTCGGCGTCGGATTTAGGTTGTCATCCAAAATGTAAATTTGAGTATTGTCAATGGGTTTCCCAATAGGCACAGAGGATAAGGTATCGTGAGTGGGATCATATTGATGAATCATACAACCCACAACCGTCTCAGTGGGACCATATTCATTGTAAATGGTGACTTGAGCATTAAAATGATTATAAATTGCTTGTGCTAAGCTGGTTTTAAAATCTTCGCCCCCGACAATGAGTTTTTTGATGCGAGACGATTGGATAGGGATTTCTTTGATTAAGTTGAGATGAGCGGGGGTAAGCTTTATGATGTCAACCGCATTATCTTCTATGACTGTTAAAATTTCTAGTCCTTTCTCTTCGGGATAAATAACCAATTTGCCGCCAGAAACGAGCGGGGTAAAAATTGAAGTTACTGTTAAATCAAAGGCAAGAGAGGAATACAATGGAAAATCAAGGCATTGATCATGTAAGTAATAGTTTTGTGCCCACCGAATATAGTGGACTAAGCCTTGATGGGAAATCATCACTCCTTTAGGTTGCCCCGTTGAGCCAGAAGTATAAATAACATAGGCGATTTGATCGCCATTTAGGAGTCCAAAATTTATTTTGGACATGGTTTGCCAATCTGAATCTAGGCAAATGATTTCACAGTTCAGCTTGGAAACACGGGAGTGCAATTTTTGTTGAGTGAGTAGTATCGATATTTGGGCATCAGTCAATAAAAAGCGAATACGCTCAATAGGAGAGTTTGAATCAATCGGAACATAAGCACTGCCCGCTTTTAAAACCCCTAAAATACCTACAATGGCTTCAATCGAGCGTTCAACGAATAATCCTATTAACTGATTAGCTTGTAGCCGATGCGCCAGTTGATTGGCTCGCTGATTCAATTCACGATAAGTGACTTGCTGTTCATTTAATACTAATGCCACTGCCTCAGGCGTTTTATTGACTTGGGCTTCAAACAGAGAGACAACAGTCTGATTTTGGGGATAAGCAACCGTTGTCAAATTGAAATCCACTAAACGGGCTTGCCATGCTTGGTCAGATAACAGCTTGACATCATGAATAGATTGATTTGGCTCAACAAGTAATGCCGCTAAAATCTGTAAAAAATGTTGAACCAACCATTCACGTTGTTGAGGATTGAACACGTCACAATTCAGGTCAAAATGGAGTACAAAATGACCCGATTGATCATGATCATGGACTTGAAGCCGTAAATTATGATGACGATCCCCGTAGCCTGAATGAATCCACTCTGATTTCATGGGGATACCCGCAAAATCACCATAGTTCGCATGAATATAGTTGAGTAAAACATCATAAGCGCTATTAGTCGCTGCCGAACTAATCCCAGGTTGAGCATATCTTAAACCCATCAATGCGTCAGCTTGTACTTGCTTGGCTAAAGATAAGAAAGTGTCCTCCGGGCTGATTTCAACTTGCAATGGTCCCACTTCAATAAACAGCCCCACCGTTTCTTTAAAGGGAGTCGTTGGGCGATTGGTTCTACATTGGCAGCATGAACTGCCATCATAGGATCAAAAAGATGGGCTAACTG
>LUTY01002735.1 GCA_001640045.1 Candidatus Thiomargarita nelsonii
CTTTCACCGGCTGAAAACGACACCAGTCGGATTAACGCTGCCATCAAGAAAAAACAACTTGAATGGTCAAAACAGCGTAACCATCCCACCAAAGGGCGGATGGCACAACAATATCTTTCATTAGTCCCAGAAATCAAAAAGGTGATGGGCGATCCTGCCCTTCGTCAAGCCGAGGCGATGGCAGCCAAAACCCTTTTGGACAAGGCGGAAAAAGAGCAATTTGAAAAACTGGATGAATATATCGAGATACTCTCTTCAAAAGGTAAAGTGTTTGAAAAAGAGCTCCACACGCTGGCGACAGAATTTCCCAAAATACTAAAGGCGGATATTCGTCGCCGGATAAAGGTGTCGATAGTCAAAGATCAAGCCCAAAAAACTGAGCCACTTGATAAAACCACCGCCAATGTGATTTCAGACGCGCTGATAATCGTTGAAAAATCTTCTTTATACGATTTTCTGGCAGTCTTGCCGAGTTCGAGTCTAAATACATTGCAAGCGCAAATTCAGAAAAAAGACTTAGAAATTAAACAGGTTGCTCACAAAAATGCGTTGATAACGGCGAGTAGTGTATTGATAGGGCAATGCCAAAATATCTTTAAAACGTCGAAAATGCGGGAGGCTTATGATGCCACTTTGGCGCAAGAACGCTTTGCCGAATTAAATAAGGCGATTGACGTGGTGGGCTCAAGTGGCCATATTTCTTATCAAGAATATCAGCATCTTGTGAAAAAAGCCGTTGGTTTAGTCCAAGATGAGGCGCGTCAATATATATTAGAGTATTGTCATAAAAACAATTACTTAGTTGAATTGCCCCCAGACAAACCCAATCCCCAAATTGATGAGCCACCACTGATACCGCGATGGGTTTGGGGTGGTGTGGGACTATTGAGTCTGGTTTTTTTAGCGGTTTGGTTAATGAGTCCTTCTAAAGTTGAAGATGGCGTTAGCCAAGCCCTGACTCAAGAGCAAATAGCCGAATTGGAAAAACAAAAAGCGGCTTTGAAACAGCAACAATTGAATGCAGAAGCCAAGGCTCAAGAGCAAATAGCCGAATTGGAAAAACAAAAAGTGGCTTTGAAACAGCAACAGGAGAAATTGAAACAACAACAAGCCGAATTAGAAAAACAGAGGGCTCAACTCTCCGTGAGTTCTCCGCCATCTGATGCCGAAAAACTCTCTGGTTTATTGTCAACTTGCAAAGCGCATTTTGAGGCGAATCGCTTGACAACGGGATCAGGTGGTACCGCTTTCGACTGTTATAAAGAAGTGTTAAAAACAGACCCCAGCAATGCGGAAGCCTTGAGGGGTTTAAAGAATATTGAAGACCGTTATGTGACTTGGATAGCACAAGCTAAGAAGCGTAAAAAATTCGCTCAAGTCAAGATGTATTTGGAAAGTTTACGGCAAGTTAATCCTGACTCTCCTAGTTTGGCTCAGCTTGAAGAACAGCAGGCACCCGTTAATGGGACGGGGGACAAAGTGTTCCGAGATCGTTTGAAGGATGGCAGCTTAGGGCCAGAAATGGTGTGGATTCCTGCCGGCTCATTTCGTATGGGAGATATTCAGGGGGGTGGTCACCCAGATGAGAAACCAGTGCATAGCGTGTCTATTACACAACGCTTTGCGATGGGGCGTTATGAGGTGACGTTTGCGGAATATGACAAATTTGCTGAAGCCACGGGTGGAGAAAAGCCCTCAGATAGGGGCTGGGGGCGTGGCAATCGTCCGGTGATTAATGTTTCTTGGCATGATGCAGTGGCTTATGCTGAGTGGTTAAGTGTGCAAACAGGGAAAGAATACAGACTGCCCATGGAAGCAGAGTGGGAATATGCAGCGCGGGCTGGGACGGAGACTAAGTATTGGTGGGGTAATGATATTGGCGAAAATAAGGCCAATTGTGATAATGGGGACCGTTTTAACTATACAGCACCTGTGGGTTCGTTTGCGCCCAACCCCTTTGGTATATATGATACAGCAGGGAATGTATGGGAGTGGACATGCTCCCCATACACAGACCGCTATAACGGACAAGAACAGCTATGTGTGAATAGTGCAAGCCCTTTCGTCCTGCGCGGCGGCTCCTGGAACAGCGGCGCTAGGAGGGCGCGGCCGGCGGACCGCAACTGGAGGCAGCCGACTGAGCGCTCCTGGAGCGACGGTTTTCGGCTCGCCAGTAACCCCTAACCCTTGGTTTTTGGTGCTTTTTCCCTTGGCGGTTTTGGTTTTTTTGTTTTTTTTTTGTTTTTTTATTTCTTTCACCGGCTGAAAACGACACCAGTCGGATTAACGCTGCCATCAAGAAAAAACA
>LUTY01002736.1 GCA_001640045.1 Candidatus Thiomargarita nelsonii
TTTCGCACAAAAATCCCCATGGTGGGGACTTTTACGGTGGCGAGCCAACCCAAATCCCCCAGGTATCACATGTACTCCACGAGCGTGAAACGAAGTGGCGGAACGCCCATTTCGGCAGAGCCTGCCGTATTTTAATAAAAAATAATACCAAAACTAAAATGATTGTCAAGTATTTTTTTTGTGTGCTTTGTGATCACTTTAGAAAAAGAGCGAGTCTTTGCTGGATTATATGGGCTCTTTAATGATTCATTACCTGACGGCTGGGGTGTGCTATTAATGGATAGAGCTTTTCGGCAATTAGGCATCAAAACCATTACCCCATTAGAACGCTTATCGTATATGGGCGAACGTACCATGGGTGCTTTAACTTATCATCCGGCTAAATTTCAGCAAAGTGACAATTTATCAGCGTTACAACTCAGTATGTTAGCTGAAAAAGCACAACAAGTTCTAAGCGCACACCCTATATAACTGATTGATATTTAAATATAAAAAATAATATCTTCATAGAGAAATTATCTATATAGTTATTAATTATCAATAAGTTACAATTACCCAGTGCGGAATGTCGGATATAATATAGTGTATAATTAATCAAAAAAAATAATTGCTTCGATTTTTTAGCGAATTTTACCAATGGAGGTTTGAAATGACTATTAAAGCTCGATTTTTGCTGGTTTGGTTTTTTTTCTCAATGCTTTTTTCTACAGCCGTCATCGCTGATGCGGAATATAATTTTCTAAGAGGTTTTGCTGCTAGCAAACAAGGCGATTATGCAACCGCTTTTGATAGGTATCATCAGGCGGCAGAACAGGGATATGCAAACGCGCAAAACAATTTAGGCGTGATGTACGAAAAGGGCGAGGGGGTTACTCAGAATGACCAAGAAGCCGTCAAATGGTATCGCAAAGCCGCTCTACAGGGCATTGCAACATCGCAATACAATTTAGCTCTGATGTACGAAAAGGGCAAGGGGGTCACTCAGAATAAGCAAGAAGCCGTCAAATGGTATCGCAAGGCCGCAAAGCAGGGACATGCAAAAGCGCAATACAAGTTAAAGGTAATGTCTAATGCTCATCCCAAAAATGCAAACGTGCAAGACAAGTACGAAAATGGTACTCAGAATGAGCAGCAAAAAGTCATCAACTGGTATCACAAAAGGGCAGAGCAGGGAGATGCAGAAGCACAATACATTTTAGGCTTGATGTACGACAAAGGTTATGAGATTACTGAGAATGATCAAGAAGCCGTCAAGTGGTTTCGCAAGGCGGCAGTTGTATATCAAGCTCATCTCCTTATCGGTCGGTTTCACCCCCCGCAGGGTCAAAAAGTTGTTCAATCATTTGCTGTTATTGAAACTGCTTTTGCTCAAAAAAGATGCCTTAAAAGCAGACGAAGTAGCTCAAGTCAATGATAAAATGCGTATTTTGTTTGCGACGCTTTGCTTACAGAGTAGCTATACTCCTTTATATAACTACCTAGAAAACCGCCTCAAACAATACGGCAAAATAGTCAATTCCCAAACCGTGAAAATCTCTGAAAATGAGGTCAATAGTGCTAACGACTTGTTTAAGGGACTCGCAGTCATCGATACACTAGGGGGAAAATGGAAATTTGCAAAACTCTGGCAAAGTGTCATGCCTGAAGCTAACGAAGCCTTCTTTGATAGAGTGACCAGTTTTATGGATGTGTTTTTCGATGCCATTCAGTTAAAATCAGATACATCTGAAAATGCCGATGAGGTACTCAATGCGAATGAAATATTGGTATTGAAAAATATGATGTCGTTTTCTGTCATCGTTTCAATCGATATTTTAGCTGAAAAGTGATAAGGCAACTCACAAATAATAATATACCAGGGCTTGCGCGTGGGATTGCCCCTACCAGTCCCATAAATGTTTGTAGGGGCAATCCCACGCGCAAGCCAACACTTCTTCTTTTTCACCACCCCACTAGTACAGGAGGGCGGAAATTTTAAGACCATTGAGAAATCCGATTTATAGAATAATCGGATTTCTTTGACATCATTCTGCTATGGAAACTTCCGCTTTCCAGCGCACTAGCGCCAGAAAAATTTAAATTGACAATGTACTAGAGGTCGCTGTTGCTATTGATCCAACTCCTGAATGCGGAAATTCTAGTCATCACTGAGGGATATGCGCCCGAGCAAGTGGAAATGCCCCATGACTGGATTCCTATGGCGGTCAACACCCCTTTATTGCCGATTGCGAACACTGGCCCACCGTTGTCCCCGCTACAAGACGTGGAGATGCCGGGAGGGTTATCAAACAGACACAGGTGTCCGG
>LUTY01002737.1 GCA_001640045.1 Candidatus Thiomargarita nelsonii
TGGACGCAATTGAGTATGAAAGAATTGGATAGTTTATTTTTGCGGGGGCGGTGAAATCAAGATCGGATAATTATGCCAATTGAGATAAACGCCTTCATGAACAACGGCAAAACCGCTTAATCGGATAAACGGAGCAGCTACACTGGCTACGATTAATCGAAGCGGATATCCCAAGTAAAACTGAAGTGATGGGATAAGCGGTAAACTGAGCAACAAAAGTCCCCATGCACCCAGCGGTACACGTAAAAAGGTACTACCGACGGCAATAAGCGCAATCGCTGCACGCAAAAGCGGCGGCATAAAAGGATATGAAACGGCATACAACAAAGTCAACAAAGTCGGCAACAGTAACGATGGTGCCGGTGCAGTTCTTTTACTACTCAGTAAATACAAAACAAGCGTACCCACAGCCAACAAGCCCCACCTGTCTTCCGGCGAAGACATGAGCCGCACGATATACCATTGCCATACTGGCCAAAAGGCCAGCAGTTGAATTGAAATAATCAGAATTCGAGACATCATTTAACTAACGCGGCGGCTTTGCCAAAATACCCACATCAGTATCAACAAAACCACGCCAATCAGCAACCAGATTTCTGGCTCAGGAATAGTCGGCACTTTACTGGGATCGACAGGGTGAAGTCCCGCTTCTTGGTACTGCGCCTGATTTTCCAACACCACCGCACCGCTGACTGGTGTCACCAGTTGATAACGCGCCGCGATCTGAACCGCTTTCTGTCGCTCTTTCGACGCAATCTGTTTTAAAACTTCCTCATAAGCCCAAAGCCGCGCCAGATGTGTAGAAGTTTGATGACTATTCTCAGGCAATTCAGTGACCGTTTTCCGAATAAAAGAAAAGCGTTTTGCCTCTCCATTCCAAAGCGCAAACAATTGTTGTAAATCGTGAGCAGGCGAGCCAATACGGGGAATAGAGCGGAACGCAGCAATGCCCTCCAACTTTGGTATAATCCGATTAGCTCCATTAACAATTTGGATTTCGTAAAGTATCGGATTATCAGGCCGCCGGCTCCATTTTTGCGCCAACATTTCCACCGATGTCAACAGCACTGGCACTGGTCCGTGAATCCATACAATCATGCTCTCTGGTTTTTTTGCCGCCAATTCCCAGGCTTTCAACAAGGCTGGGATATTGTCCTGCCCTCCTGCATATTCGACTGTTTTTAACCAATCGTCCATCTGTAAGTACAGCATTTCATTGCCTTTTTGTACCCTATCCGAAAACATCTTGATTTCGTCGGCAGCGAGCAGCAGCATGAATTCCATGCCATCAGGCAGGTGCTCTAACGCATCAGCAACAGCCTGCATAGATTCCCGCATATTGTTTGAAGTGTCGACGACGAAAATGACCCGTTGCGGTGCTTGCACTGGCTTTTCTTGCAAACTTTGAACAACAAGCGTTTTTTTGTCCCCGACATCATGGCTCCACGCATTGACAATCGTTTCAGTACGGAGCGCCCGAACCGTTTTCACGTTCGACAATGCCCTATCAGTCAGCATCCCCCGAACCGCATAGAGATTTTCCTTTGGTTGTTCCTCGAACAATGCGCCTGCCGAGAGTGCTTGTTTGGATTCAAACCAGACAGAATGCCGGATTGTTTTGGAAATTGAAAAATTACGCTCAGAAAAATACGGCAAACGCAGCAAGCCCTCTTTCCTGTTTTCCAGCACCAAGGGGGCAGTAATGCCCAAGCGGATTTTCATCTCTCCGTTGACTGGCACGGGAAAGCACTGCACCAATACGCGATCTGACCCACGGGTCGTTACCAGTACCGGATCGCGTTGGCGCCGCACGATACGTTGGTAAGCCTCTCGCACTTGCCCCCTAGCTGCAAATGCCGCTTCTCGCTCTTCTCCCTCTATCCATAAAGTCAAGCGCGAAACCACGGCACCGGGCGGCAATATAATCTCCGCTCTGGCTTCCCGTGACCAGTTACTACTGTTTTTGAATACCAATGTCCATTCTGTATAGCTAACGGCGGCTTCCGCGTCGATGGTTCCATCTAGGCGTGAATTTGCCAGATAAAGCCCTTTCAAGCGTCCGCCCACCGCATTTCTCCCTTGTTCGGCATCGAAATTAAAAAAATCATTCATCGGTCGTTGATGCAGACCACTAAGGTTTGGAGGAGGAACAGCGTTAAACGGAATGCCAGTGACGCGAAAATAAATCCGGCGTGCTTGATCGATAGGTACGGGTTTGGCAAACGCGAACAACATTCCTAGCATATTGGTGTTGAGACTGGGGCGTTTATAGCAAGCTTCTAACATCAGATCGCGATTGCCGACA
>LUTY01002738.1 GCA_001640045.1 Candidatus Thiomargarita nelsonii
GCCGAGTAGGATTAGGATGAACCGCCTTTTTTAGCGCACAATCCACCCACACGGGCAACGTCGGGTTATAATGACAAGCTGATATGTAGTTCAACTTCTCGGCTTTTTTTCCCATTTCACCATAAGGTAAATGACCCGTCAATATTTCATAGGCAATCACACCGAGTGAAAAAAGATCGGAGCGGACACTACCTGTGTAACCCAACAAATATTCTGGTGCTGTATAATTTCGAGTACCCAAGAGATTAATTCGCTCAATGGGTGTTGTAATTTCTTCAAGCCCAGCAATTTTGGTCGATCCAAAATCAATGATTTTGATAGTACCATGTTTGTCAATCATGATATTTTCAGGTTTGATATCTTGATGGATCATTTCCATACGGTGAAAAGCCCGTAATCCCGAGGCGACTTGTTCAATGATAGCTCTCATCTCACTCAACGGTGCTTGAGGATTATCATTCATCCATAGGCGCAAAGTTTGACCTTGGATATATTCAGCGACAAAGTATAGGCATTGACGATGCCGCTTTTGTTCATAAACTTTCATCACATGTGGATGTGTCAAGCGTTTGCCTATCCATTCTTCGTGAAGAAATAAGTCAATGTAAGCGGGATCATCTTCAAAGTTGAGCGAAGGTGTTTTGAGTATGACTTTTTTCTGGCTTTCTTCATCCAGTGCGAGGTATAGCTGAATGTGGCTACTGGCATACAATTCACGCAAAATATAGTAGCCATCCAACTGCATACCTGAAGACAAGGGAGGCGGAAAGGGTAATGCCGTTAATTTTTGATAGAAGGCATTAACATCAGGGCTGGGCAAGTTTTCGATTCGCACAATCTGACAAGTCAGATTATCTGGACTGTCATTAGCATACGCTTCATCTGTTGTCAGTTGGCAGGCTTTATTTAAGTCGCTGCTATTGTCATGTATATACTGGATGATGTTTTTCTCATTAACATATTCATGCACACCATCCGTTGAAAAAATAAAATAGTCGCCTTCATTCACGCTGAAACTGCGATAATCTATTTCAATATGGAGTTCAATACCCATCGCCCGGGCTAGATATTCTTTCTCCTCAGAAACTTGAACGCGATGATCTTGAGTCATACATTCAAGCTCGTTATCATGTAAACGATAGATGCGTGTATCCCCCACATGAAACACATGGGCTGTCGTTGATTTGATGACCAAGATACTTAAAGTGGTAACCAGTCCTTTGTTAGTACCATAAATATAGTATCCCTGTCCATATAACCAGCGATTGAGGGCAGTTAGGATTTTTTGGCCGGCAGTTTTAACTGTCCAAGATTCTGGCGTACTGAAATAGTCATTTAGAAAACCTTCAACGCTATATTTGCTAGCTTTGTCACCTGCTTCGCTGCTACTTACGCCATCTGCGATCACAGCGACTATCCCTTTAGTAGAGAGCATAGGTTCAGGTGGTGCCAACACGCCGTAAGCATCTTGATTTTTCGCCTTGCGCCCCGTTTGGGAGTATTGACCAACTGTGACTGAAAGTGTGTTTGACATAGTTTGAATCCCCGTGAAATACTCAGAAAAGTTTTCTAGACAACTCTAGCAGCCCTAGACTGGGTGGCAACTTCCTGCTTAAGTCAGGAATATCAGTGACATAAAAAACAATGGCTTGTTTTGGAATGAAAATGTTCACAAGATTCACTCACCACTCCAACTCATAGACTATAAATCATTACTACAAAACTTTCTAGTGTCCATCCAAAAAACTCAACTTTTAACGGTATGTCATTTTGAACCAAACGATAAATATTTTGATTATCAATGTGTTAATATTTTAACCTATGACATGGGACTCGAATTTGCCAACTAGGGGTGGCTAACTAAGGGGCAACGAAGAAAGGAGAGTTTGTAGCAGGCGTAAAAAAATCCTATTTCTTAAAGAAATAGGATTTTTAGATTGCCACTTTTAAATAAAAATTCCTTGGAACAGAACTAATAGGCTTGTTGCGAAAACCCCACTGGTCCGGAGTCCAAGATTTATCTTGGACGTCCAAGAAACATCAATCACTTACATCAATCATTTGTACCGTGCCATCTGGCAGAACTTCAGCCATTTGTCCTTTTGGTTCCTCAAAGAAAATAGCTATCATCACCATCACCAGCAGTGCTGAGCCGCCAATCACTAAGAAGAACGTCCCAGCATCGACAAAGGAGAAGGTCGTTAAAAAGAGAACCGCACCCACATTACCAAAAGCACCCGTCATACCGGCGATTTGACCTGTCATTCTCCGCTTAACGAGCGGCACAACGGCAAAAACAGCA
>LUTY01002739.1 GCA_001640045.1 Candidatus Thiomargarita nelsonii
CCACGCCATCCATAATTGAGCCAGTGCGTATTCAATGACAAATAAGGCCGGTTGGGCAGGATCGATACTAAGCTTGATTGAGTCAACAACACCGGCACTTGGGCATCTTCCAACATAAAGGCCAAACGTACCATCGGATAAGCTGGATCAAGTGGCAAATATGCGCCCCCAGCCTTGAGAATCCCCAGCAAACCTATCACCATCTCCAGTGAACGCTCTATGCAGATACCTACCAATACTTCTTCAGGTTTGACACCCAAGGTTTGCAGATAGTGTGCGACTTGATTGGCTTTGCTATTTAAGTCTCTATAAGTCAGTTGTTGATCTTCAAACACCACCGCCACGGCATCAGGCGTTGTTTCGACTTGGGCTTCAAACAACTGATGGATACATTTATCGATAGGATAGTCAGTATCGGTATTATTCCACTCCATCAGTAATTGGTGGTGCTCCATTTCGTTGAGCAGGGAATAATCGGAAATGGGCTGTCCAGAATTGGAGGCAATGGACGCTAATAACGTCTGAAAATGCCCTAACATCCTTTTGATGGTAGTGGCCTCAAATAAGTCTTTATAGTAGTGAACCTCACCCCGGAGTCCACCTGAAACTGGCCAAAAATGGAACTCTAAATCAAATTTCACCGTCCCGATATCACACGCCACCGGGGTGATGGTCAAATCGGGAAGTTCTAGGGGCTTCGGTGCCTTTTGAAAGGCCAACACCACCTGAACCAGTGGAGTTCTCGTCAGATCCCGCTCTGGCTGTAATGTTTCTACCAATTGCTCAAAAAGCATATCTTGGTGAACGTAAGCATCTAGAGTGATCTGCCGCACCTGATTGAGCAAGTCTAGGAAAGTGGGATTACCTGATAAATCAATGCGTAGCGCCAAGATATTGACAAAAAAACCAATCAGCGGCTCAATTTCTTTGCGATTGCGGTTAGCAATAGGAGAGCCGATGACAAGGTCAGTCTGACCGCTATAACGTCCCATTAAAATGGCAAAAGCTGCTAGAAATGTCATAAACAGGGTGACATCTGACCGCTGACTCAAGGTATTCAGTTGCTGTGTTAAGTCGGATGTGATCTCAAAATATTCGGTACCACCTCGGGAAGTATATACTGGGGGACGTAGATGGTCACTCGGTATCTCCAATACCTGCGGTGCGTCAGCCAACTGTTGCTTCCAATAATTGAGTTGAGTTTCTAGCATTTCCCCTGTTAGCCACTGACGCTGCCAGTAAGCAAAGTCGGCATATTGAATGGGCAATGCTGGCAAGGGGGAAGATTGCCCTTGAGAAAAGGCACCATAAAGTATCGATAATTCGCGCTTAAATATCCCCATTGACCAACCATCTGAGACGATGTGATGCATGATCACCAGTAGAACGTATGAGTCAACACCTAACTGTAGCAACTTGGTGCGGAATAAAGGCCCCTTGGACAAATTAAATGGGCGTTGTGCCTCTTCATTAACTAATCTTTGTATTTCAGGGGTTTGTTCCTCAGGTGATAATCCCCGTAAATTAATAAAAGATAACTGATAACTGCTAACTGATAACTGAGCCACAGGCTTTCCATTGACCATAGAGAAAGTAGTCCGCAGCGTTTCGTGACGTTGCACGATTTCCCGTAAACTTTGTTCGAGGGCATTGCGGTGCAACTGCCCTTCTAGGCGCAGTGCCATGGGTATGTTGTAGGTCGCATTTTTACCAATAAGTTGGTCTAAGAACCACAGTCTTTGCTGGGCAAAGGAAAGCGGTAATACATTGCTATCGCGGGGAAAAGGTTGTATAGGTTCAAGAGTAGTAATTGCACCCGAAGACTGATTCGCTTTAAGAAACACTAAAATTTCGTCTTTGCGCTCGCGCAACTGAGCGAGTAACTCAGCAGTCATGGTACCTTCTGGGGCACTATAGCGCAGGGCCTCTCCAGAAATCCAGAGCTTGATGTCCAAATCGCAAAGGTGAGATAAAAATTCCTCACATGTTTTCATAATTCTCCCTCCGTGCGCTTGTCCTTAGCATTGGGCAGCGTAGTTAAGTTTTGCACAGTCAAACGTTTTTTGATATATCCAGCAATGCTAGCAACGGTAGGTTTTTCAAAAAGATAGCGAACATCAGGAGCCACTTCAAATAATTCACGTAACCGCGAAATAATCCCAATAGCAATCAGAGAGTCTCCTCCCAAATCATAAAAATTATCATGGATACCTATCGGCTCAATACCGAATACTTCTTGCCAAATGTTGGCAACGAGTTGCTCCATTTCAAAGCGAGGGGCAACATAAGCATTTTGTAGGT
>LUTY01002740.1 GCA_001640045.1 Candidatus Thiomargarita nelsonii
CGGGATCAACCAAGCTGATAGTGTGTGTTGCCCACTCTTGTGATAACTTCACGGCTTCAAAAATATCGGAGATTTTTAATTTAAACATGATAGACTCTGTTGACCTTTCAGGAGAACACTACAATGCTTCAAACTATCACACTCATTTTTAGCCTTATGGCACTCATCCCCGCTCACGCCTCTCCCAATGGTGAGAGTGTTTTCCGAGACCATTTACAAGATGGCAGTCTGGGACCAGAAATGGTTTGGATACCCGGTGGCTCTTTTAAAATGGGTGATATTCAAGGAGAGCCTGATGAGAAACCGGTGCAAATTGTCACTGTTAAGGGGTTTGCGATGGGACGTTATGAGGTGACGTTTGCAGAATTTGACAAATTTGTTAAAGCGACGGGTAGAAGAAAGCCATCAGATTCTGGCTGGGGGCGTGGCAATCGTCCGGTCATTAATATCTCTTGGGAAGAGGCGACGGCTTATACTGAATGGTTAAGTCAGCAAACAGGTCAACAATATCGCTTGCCCACGGAAGCCGAGTGGGAATATGCCGCACGAGCGGGAACGGAGACAAAATATTGGTGGGGCAATGATATTGGTACTAATAAAGCCAATTGTTATCGCTGTGGAGACCATTTTAAATACACGGCACCCGTTGGCTCTTTCGCGCCGAATGCCTTCGGATTATATGATACAGTCGGCAATGTTTGGGAATGGACTTGCTCAGAATACGATAATAAATATAAGGGCAAAGAAAAACGAGGTATCAGCAAGAGACGTGCAGAGAGTAGCCGTATGTCCCTGCGTGGCGGTGACTGGTCCAACGGACAGATGGGAGTACGTTCCGCTTACCGCAGCATGGGAACAGCGTTTGATCATTACAGCAGCGTGGGGTTGCGGCTTTTAAGACGGTTAGATTAAATAGGAGTCCAAGATTTATCTTGGACGTCTTTGGTCTCGTTCCTTTGCTCCGGATAGGTGTGCTTCCAACTCTTTATAATGTTCCAATAGTTTGCTTGAATCGTATTTTCTTAATATTTTCTGATAGATACTTCTAATTTCAATAACTTATCAATTTTTCATCGCTATTCTTCCTGGTCTTCTAAATAGTTAAACGGTGTTGCTAATATGGGAGTTGACAATCCAATTTGGAAATTTATTCGACGGTTCCATTTTGTTTGCATTGGCAATGTGTTTACAATTCCACGTCAACACAGAATCGATTTTGTGATAACTGGCAATCGCTAGATGCAGTGCATCACCATTTATATTTATCCCACCATTCACGAGTCCATTCTGATCTGGCGAGAGATTGTGTATCTGTGCGCGAGGTGTAATAAAAGCTGGGAATAGTTGTTTCAATATATATGTGTTTTAGCATTTTGCCAGTTCCAAAAAAGAGAGGCGAACCCAATGGTTGCAAGCTTAACGACGAGTCGCGTATATTAAACCTTATGCTTTGAAAATGTCAACACTTAACGGCTACTGTCAAAAAAACTAGATGAACTCTGCCCCATCAGGCGACTGATGGGCTGGTCTTCAAAACCGTGCGTGAAGGTTTCCCCACCCCTGCACTCAATGTGTCCATTATTTTTCTCGTTCCGCCGCGTTCAAAGGAATGCAGGCATGGACGCGGAGCAACTGCAACAAACGAGGATGACAATATGGAATAGTACCGTCGGATCGATGACGCTTTTTTTTTGCAGGACGCGGAGCGTCCAGGCAGGCATTCCCACGCAGAGCGTGGGAACGAGAAAAAGGGGCTGGATAGCTTAAACATTCCCAGCAATTTTCTTAGTAATCACCCACTGTTGTGCAATCGACAAGGTATTATTAACTACCCAATACAAGACCAAACCGGATGGAAAAAAGGCAAAAAACACTGTAAACACAATCGGCAATACCATCATCATTTTTTGTTGTATCGGATCAATCGGTGCAGGATTGAGGTGATGTTGCACCATCATCGTTGCGCCCATGATAAGCGGTAGCACAAAGTAAGGATCCGCTGTCGATAAGTCATTTAGCCAAAAAATAAACGAGGCTTGGCGTAATTCGACGCTTTCCAAGAGTACCCAATAAAGTGCAATAAATACAGGTATTTGAACAACAATCGGTAAACAGCCGCCCAATGGATTGATTTTTTCCTTTTTATACATATCCATCATCGCCTGATTTAAGCGAGCCTTGTCATCGCCATAACGCTCCTTGAGTGCCACCAAACGTGGTTGCAGATGCTGCCCGTCAAGATTTTAAAATGGGTACAAAAAAGGAATTGCAACAAGCGATTGCCGAAGCGAGCCAAGATT
>LUTY01002741.1 GCA_001640045.1 Candidatus Thiomargarita nelsonii
CACAATACGCACACCTTCTTCCAGCGGCACCTCTCGTGGTGGGATAATGCTGAGCGTGATGGTGCGATCACCATCGACTCGGCGGATAGTCTCGGTATTCACCGTCTCTTGAAGACGGGCAACCGCGCTGACGCTTTTGAGGACGAAATCTCCAAAGTACGCAGCGCGGTTGACGGCACGCGCAATGACCAACTTTTTAAATCCGCCGCCGCTATTAGTGAACATGAGATTGAGGCGGCTTTGTTGACAGCGACGGGTTTAGACGAAAAAGAGGCGCGATTAACCATCGCCAGCGCATTTAAGACAGCGACGGGTGCGAGAGAAAAGCCCAATAGCCATATAAATAATATGGATGATATATTAGCCACATCAGCCAAATTAGCAGCTAACTCTAATCACGCAAAACCAAGTGACGACAGCACTTTAGCCACTTTAGCCACCGATGAAAAAAAATCTTTGGCTATCCCCTATGCAGATAGCCAATCGCCTATTCCCTTACAAAGGGACTTAGATAAATCACCTCAATTTCCCATCCATGCTTTAGGAATATTATTAAGTAATGCTGCCCTGACCGCACTTTCTTCATTGTGGTGTGGTGGACCTATTTCTCGATCACGCGCACAAGATGGCACAACCAAACTTTATGATCGTCGATTGTCTATTCATTTGATGGTACAACCCAAATTGGCGATGGAACTCATGTTGTCCAATGAAAACATGCAAGATCAAGGATTTTTGGCACGATTTCTTGTGTGTTATCCAGAGTCCACGATTGGTTTTAGAACGTATAAAGAAAGTGATCCTTTTACTGAATCTCGTCTTGGTCAATATTGGCAACGTATGACAGAGTTGTTGGGTATGTATCAGTATAACGAGAATGGTGAGCTGCAAATCAAGACGTTGGGCATTACGTCATCAGCTAAGGCGTTGTGGATAGATTTTTATAATCGTGTGGAATCAGGTATGACTTCTGGCGGTGAGTACGCTGAGATTAGGGGTTTTGCTAATAAAACGACCGAACATGCTGCGCGGTTGGCGGGCATTATTGCAGTAACGAGTGATCCTCGCACGATTGTTGTCAATGAACAATATATGCAGTGGGGGATAGAGCTTGTGTATTTTTACCTTGCTGAGGCGTTGCGTTTGGTAGATGCAAAACCTAATCCTGAGCTTGAGAAGGCGATGCGTCTTTTAAGTTGGTTACATGGTCCTACGGCGGCAAGGCATTTTAAGGATGGATACATTAACCACACACAAATTTATATGAGGGGATTACGTTTTGCTCGTTAAGATTTATCCCGCTGGTCGAAATGACAAGAGATAATTTATGATTCAATACTTATCACCATTTGGAGGACAAATTGCCTAGAATTATCCTTTGTACCCATAATAATGGGGGTGTAGGTAAAACAACCCTAGCTATTCATATTGCGGGAATACTTACCACACAACTAAGCAGAACGTTGTTGATAGATTGTGATGATCAAGCAGATTCATGGCAATTTTATGCTGGGAGTGTTCCAAAAGAAAATGAGTTCAAAAAGATTGATAATCGGTTGTCAATTCGTGAAAACAGGAAGCGAGAAAAAGTGGGTAAGGGCGATTTAGAGGCATATGACAACATCATTCTTGATATTGATAGTCCGTTATATAATACGGTTCAAACCATTGTCCAAAACGATCCTGGGTTTGTGTTTATTCCGATTAATGCGTCTCAAAAATACAAAGCCTTAAGAAATTTGTCTCGCCCACTTTCAACCATAGCAATGCTTGAAACGAAAAGTAGTTATTCTCCCCAAGTGATTATTGTTCCTTTAGGCGTAAAACAAGATGCTGTTTTAGACGAATTTGAAAAAATCGCCGATAAACCTAAAAATTGTTATGTCGCTCCAGCAATGAGAAATATTCCTATGTTCATGTCTAAGGCGGTTTATGAAAAGAGACAATATGTCTGGGATTCTAATAAAATTTGCGAGGACATAAAAGACTACTTTTCTTCACTTTTGGATGAATATATGTAGGAGAGAGACCAGATGCCCTCGAAAAGTCAAACATCTGAAGACACGTATGTCAATCAGGTGATTACTGAAGTAAAGCAACAAACAATGACCGAACAATCGCCACAAATTACCATTAAGCTCACTGAATTTCAGGAAAACCAGCTTGAAAAAATTTGTGATGTACTTGGTTTGGCAGTTGGTGTTATGC
>LUTY01002742.1 GCA_001640045.1 Candidatus Thiomargarita nelsonii
GACACCAACTTTAGGCGTTTTTTGAACTGGAGCACCAATGGTCGATTATCCGCCTCGGGGTTGACAATTTGGGGGACTATGATGAGTGCCAGTTCTGTGCGTTCTACTTGTTTGTCAGTTGACGAAAACAGTGTTCTGCCGATAAGTGGTATATCTTTAAGTAGCGGTATACCTTGTTGATTGTCGCGTTCAATCTTTTGAATTAACCCCCCTATGATTATCGTGCTACCGTCACGTACCACAACGGACGTTTCTATTTTACGAGTAATAAACGATTGCAGGTTTTGTGTGGTTCTCTCTTCTCCGAGTTGTGACAATTCTTGAAATATTTTCAGGTTAATAATCCCATCGTCATTGATGCGGGGTGTCACCTTGACAGTGATACCTGTGTCTTTATACTGCACATCATTAGACAATATCTGATTATTTGTTGAGGAGGTATTGACTCCACTCAGAAAAGGCTCATTAGAACCGATATTAATTGAAGCTTCTTCATTGTTGCGTACCAAAAGAGAGGGGCGCGACAAAATACTCAACTCATTGTTTGAAGCCACTATATTTAATACCGCGTTTAAACCACCTGAGAGATAATTGACTGTCATGCCGGCCAAATTAAGTGAAGACGTGTTCTGAGCATTATCGCTGGAATCAGTTAAACTAGTTGTAGTTGAACTAGAAAAGTTGTTGTTTTTAGGCACAACCAAATCTGAGCTGACGAAACCGTGACCCCCCTTCAAAATGGCTTGCCAATCAATACCAAATTGGGTAGCCTCCGTCAGTTTAACTTCGGCAACCACCACATTGATCATCACTTCTTTAGGCACTTGATCAAGTGTATAAATGGTTTCTAATAATTGCCGATAGTCACGCGCACTGGCACGTATCAATAAACTGTTGGTACTCTCATCCGCGACGATAGTGACTTTTAAATCGGCTGAAACCGTCTTGCTGCCGTTCGGTGTCGGGGAAGACGGTGGTTTTTTATCTTTATCTTTATCCTTAGTAGCCGTTGGGAAAGCCTTTTGTTGTGTTTTCTTGAGTTTTTGTTTCTCTTCAGCGGCTTTGTCGAGTTTAAAAACACTTGACAAGGTTGATGCCAGTTTAGTGGCTTCCAGATTTTTGACTTTATAAATAAACACCTGCTCGCCGCTTTCTTCACTTCTCTCATCAAGAATCTCAACCCAAGTTGCGACTTCATTAAAACCACTGTTGGGTGGTGCTATCACCAAAAGCGCATTGATACGCTCTAAGGCAATCACTTGGTAAGTCGGCGGTGTCTTGTCATAGATGGCTTTGAGTATCTTATCTAACTCGGCTTGTACCTCCGTTGCTTTGGAATTGATCAATCTAAATAAACGCATACCACGATGCAAAAAAGGATCCGCATCAATGATGTGAAGCAATTTATTGACACGTTTTAAGTATTGTGGTGTTGTGATAATGCCAATTATATTGAGAGTTGGCATAATAATAATACGCCCTTTCGGCTGTATCAACGGATTAATCACCGTTTGAGCGGCTTGGGCGGTGATATAGCGTAGCGGCGTAATTTGTAGGACTTCTGGTGAAGTACTACTGGTTAAAGTTTGAGGCGTTATCCCGATAGTGCCTGGCAACTTTGGATCAGCTTTTTTTAGATAATAAACCCCCTTTCTTTTTTCCATGCTGACACCAGCATCATTTAACAACATTTGTAATAAAGGCCATAAATCCTTTTTTGTTAAAGGTTTATCCGGCGCTGTGCGTATAGTCACTTTATTACTAATAGTGGGATCGATCACCACAGAAATATTTAAAGTATCAGCAATGATATCAATGATTTGCCGTAATGGCACTTGTTCAAAATCTAATTCAATCGGGTCATTATCGGACAAATGACTCAGATCCAGTGCCCGCTCTGTCACTGTCGTTACCGTTGGCACCCGCCCAATTTGATTGACCTTTTTTAAGGGTTGAGCAGGTGGTGGCGGAGCAGCAATTGGCGGCTCAACAACGGCGGGGAACGATCAACCCATTATCCCCTTTTCCGTAACATCTTTTTGGTATCCGGTCCCATCGGTAATCTGTAATCATAAGAACTCAGAATTACAAGCCACTAGCACACTGCTGCATAATAACACCACAATTGTTTGTTTTAATAAAAACATAAGTTATCAAAAATTCATTTCATTAATACTGAAAATAGCCGATAACATAGTAATGACTATCGCACCGACTATCACGCCTAAAACGACAATCAACATGGGCTCTAAAAAACCCACTAGCCGTGATGTTTGTTCTTTAACATAGCCATC
>LUTY01002743.1 GCA_001640045.1 Candidatus Thiomargarita nelsonii
GCTGTTAAATTGAAAATTACGGAATGTCGCCGCCGGTTTGACTCTGCTTATTGCTTTAAAGCCACATTCGGAAATCATTGTCGCTATCTTTTCCCTGCCAGTTTGAAATAACGACTCTCGTCAGGATATTGTATTTATGTACTTTGAGATCTCCAGAAAAGATTTATTAACCCCCTTAAAAATGATCACAGGGGTTGTTGAACAACGGCAAACCTTGCCGATTCTTGCTAATACCTTGGTCAGCGTCAAAGACAACAAGCTACATCTAACCGCCACTGATGCTGAAGTAGAAATGGCCTGTCGTTTGCCTTTGGAATCCGGCTTGGGAACAGATAATGATGGAGAGACGACTTTACCAGCACGTAAATTTTTTGATATTTGTAAATCGCTACCCGATGCGGCTGTCATTCAAGTCAAGACGGAGGAAAATCAAGCCACTCTCAAAGCGGGCAACAGTAAATTCAAATTACAGACTTTGCCAGCCGAAGATTTTCCAAACAGTCCTCAACTTTCTGAGCCGGCTGAATTTAATATATCTCAAAAGCGTCTTAAAAATTCGCTTTCTAAAACATCGTTTTGCATAGCCACTAACGATGTGCGATATTATTTGACAGGTTTATTGCTAGAGATTGGTGATGGTAAAATTTCCTTAGTTGGTACAGATGGTCATAGAATGGCTGTGACACAACATGACTTTGAAAGTACACAAACAGCTAAAGTGATTATCCCACGCAAGGCGGTGCTAGAGCTGTCAAAGCTACTCACAGAGAGCGATTCTGATGTCAAAGTGTCAGTTGATGACAATCATATCCGATTTGAGCTCAATGAGTCATTGTTAATGAGTTCAAAACTCATTGATGGCAATTTTCCGGATTGGAACACAGTCATCCCGATAAATACCGACAAAATAGTTGTTGCCAACACCGAGCAAATGAAAGAGGGACTTTCCCGCGCCTCAATACTATCAAATGAAAAGTATAAAGGTGTTAGGCTGATGTTGACACAGAATCTTTTGACGCTGAGTGGCAAAAATGCCTATCAGGAAGAGGCTACCGATGTCGTAGATATTGAATACGATGGCGATGAACTGGAGATCGGTTTTAATGGCATTTATCTTTTCGATGCTGTCAATGCGATTTCCACAAAATCGGTGCAACTTGCTTTTGGCGATGCTAACAGTTCATGCTTAATTACTGAAGAGCTTCCACCCGTTTGCTGGTTTATGCGGCTACGCTCATCAAGCATGGTTTCGATCCGGTGGATGCCTGTCGTGCGGCGCTTGTGGAACCTTTAACCGATGAACGGGAAACGGTGGAAGCGTTAATGGAAGTCATATTGGCAACTTTTGGAAAATAAACGTATATGAACGTTCAAAAAAACGCTGACAATCGCGACCAACCTTTAGCGGTTGTTGCTGAGTCTCTGTATCTCATTAATCTTTTGCTATTCCCTGGTTTAGCTTTTTTGGTATTAGCTTGGCTTTATTTTAAATATGAAAATCACACGCTGTCATTGGGGAGCTGTCATTTGAGACAAACATTTTCTGCCAGTATTTGGGCCGGATTATTACTGATCTTTGTGAATGCTCTGATTATCTTAGCGATGGGATATAAAACGCCCTACACTTGGGTCATCGTCATACCGAATTTCATTATCTGCCATTCTACCTTGGTATTGTTGGGAATCTTTGGTTTAGTCAGAGCTTTGGATGGTAAGAGTTTCAAATATCCATTGATTGGGCCAACTTGTTAAAAACT
This sequence comes from Candidatus Thiomargarita nelsonii, assembly GCA_001640045.1. Classification (GTDB taxonomy): domain Bacteria; phylum Pseudomonadota; class Gammaproteobacteria; order Beggiatoales; family Beggiatoaceae; genus Thiomargarita; species Thiomargarita nelsonii_A. Next base: position 1,758 of record LUTY01002743.1, read on the forward strand.
ACAAGGATTAGATATAAGCAAGGATAAACCGAGCCTTTTTCTCGTTCCCAAACTATCGTTATACACAAGTCAAATGTCGGGTGGGTAGAGCGAAGTGATACCCATCCGACAGATTTACTTCACTTCAATTTCCACTCTCCGATTTTTGGCCCAAGCACCCTGATGATTTTCGTTTCTCAGGGGATTATTGTAGCCATAGCCGTGTGTTTCAATGCGTGTCATTGGAATACCCCGCTCCGCTAGGGCTCGGGCAATCGTGGCTGCGCGTTCTTCTGAGAGTTTTTGGTTAAGTCTGTCACTTTCCGCTTCGCTGACACCTTTCCAAGGTTGAGTATCAGTGTGTCCATGTATCAAGACGGTGCGATTAGAAAGGCTCCACAACGCGGCTGCAATTTGTTCAAGTTGGCGTTCGGAGCCTGATTGTAAGGTGGCTTTGCCGCTGTTAAATTGAAAATTACGGAATGTCGCCGCCGGTTTGACTCTGCTTATTGCTTTAAAGCCACATTCGGAAATCATTGTCGCTATCTTTTCCC
>LUTY01002744.1 GCA_001640045.1 Candidatus Thiomargarita nelsonii
TAGAAAATTGGGCTTTATTTGATAGTGTCAAATCAATTAGCCTACTTTTAGTCAGTGGTTATTTGGGTAATCCAGCATCAACTTTTGGACATGCTCTTCTTAAACTCAACACCGATTCTACCGATGATCAATTTGGTTTGTTTGACTTGACACTGAATTATGGAGCATTGGTGCCAGAAAACGAAAATACATTGGTTTATGTGGTGAGAGGACTTGGGGGAGGTTATGAGGCGGGATTTTCTGATAAGTATTTTTATACGCAGGATATGGTTTATTCGCATACTGAACAGCGTGATATGTGGGAATATAAGCTGATATTGTCCGATGAAAAACGTATGTTATTGATTTTCCATATTTGGGAAATCGTTGGCCATAAGTTTGCTTATTATTTTTTAGACAAAAATTGTGCTTATCGTCTTGCGGAATTGTTGGAATTTGTAATCGATGAAGAATTATTGGGAAATGTGTTATTGTGGTACGTTCCCGTAGAATTATTTCATCGTTTAAATTACATTGATAAAGTTAGGCATGAATCTATCGGTAAAAAATTAATTCAATCGGTACGTTTTATTCCATCAACTCAAAGAAAACTCTATCATAAACTGAATTTCTTAACAAGAGAAGAACTTGATGTTTTTAAGGCGATTATTCAAAAAGGCTTTCAACTAGATGATTTGGAAAATTTTTCAATTGAGAGAAAAATTTTAATTTTAGAAAATTTACTCGCCTATTACGAATATAAACTTATTGCTGATAAACCTGAATCAATTCGTCATAAAGAAGAAATAAAAAAACAGATTTTGTTAGCTCGTTTGCAACTGCCACCTCGTTCAATGCCCTCAACTAAAATTTCAGAGTTGCCTTCACCAGCCAATGGTTCACCCCCTATGGAATTTGGGTTCAATATTGCAAAAAATTCTAACCAAGATGTATTCTTACGCTTGAATTGGTCGCCATTTAAAAAGGAATTCATCGGGTTAAATAGCTTAGAAGGAGATGAGCTTGTTGTTTTTGATCTGACTGTTGGAATGGATGAAGATAAGATATTTTTAGATCAATTGGATTTGATACGTGTTATTAATCTTAATACTTTACCGATTGAGCTAGAGGATGAAAATCAGTGGTCTTGGAAATTACGGGTTGGTGCTGATCGTCTTGAAAAAAAAGGAAAAAAATACCTTTACGATGGCGTTGCGAGTTTTGGGGGGGGTATGCGTGGAAATGGAATGACAATATTATAAGTTATGGAATGGCTGAACTATCGGCACATACACTCTCCCCTTATGTTCGATTACGTCCCCATTTCGGTTTTAAATTGGATTGGGGAAAAACACGGGCTTGGTTTTATTTAGGAACGGAATCTGTCAGTTATAATAAATTTTCTGATGTTTGGGGAGGAAAAATACAATACCAATTGACTGATCGATATGCCTTTTATGCAGAATTTTCTAATGAAAAAGCTACACATAGCTCTGTCGGACTCAAATGGTACTGGTAAATTCTTTAGAACCATGCTCAAAGAATTCACTCTTGTTTTCATTGTGCTGCTTATTTCAGCTTGCACAAATATGGTATTTTATCCAGACAAAATCAGATACAGTGCCCCCAGTCAATTTGGACTTGAACACCAAGATATATTTCTGAGAACAACAGATGGAATACAACTTCATGGCTGGTTTCTTCCTTCAAGTGTCGAGAGAACCAAAGGCACTGTGTTTTTTTTGCATGGTAATGCTCAAAATATTAGCGCACATATTCATAGCGTTTACTGGCTACCAAAAAATGGATATCATGTTTATCTCATAGATTATCGAGGCTATGGCGATTCAACCGGTAAGCCCACTGTTCAGGGTGCCATAGATGATATAAATACTGGGTTCACATGGTTAATCCAGAATCAACTCGTACAGAAAGGACCAATATATCTGATGGGGCAAAGTCTGGGATCTAGCCTTGGTATCTATTTTGTGGGTAGTAAGCCTAATGTAAGAGAGCAACTAGCCGGCGTCATTATAGATGCTGGTTTTTCTAGTTTTCGTACCATCGCACGCGAGAAACTTAGTTATTTTTGGTTGACATGGCCATTTCAATACCCTCTATCCATGCTATTTACTGACAATTATGATCCTGAAGACTTCATTCAGAATATCTCTCCAGTTCCGGTGCTTATCATGCATAGCAATGAAGATAAAGTCGTTCCATCAAGTCACGGTCAAAAGTTGTTTAAATTAGCTGGAAAACCCAAATTTTATAAAAAAACCAGAAATGGGCATATAAGTACCTTCAAG
>LUTY01002756.1 GCA_001640045.1 Candidatus Thiomargarita nelsonii
GACAATGTCGCTATTCGCTGTCAAGTTAATACTTCAATCTCTGCTCTTGTACAAAAAGGCGATTTATCAGAGCGCTTAGTTGAGCAACTTGTCAATATCTTTCAATGGGATATTGATTTTGAGCGTGATGTTCGAGCGGGTGATCAATTGACGATTATTTATGACTCCCATCAAAAGAACAGGAAAGATGGCAAGATTTTAGCGGCTGAATTTATTAATCAAGGCAATGTGTATCGTGCAATACGTTATACAGATACGGCTGGGCTGGTTTACCAGTCTTTTTCCGGTGTTACTTGACCTTCGTACTGTTGAAAACGACACTGGGGCCGCCATCAAAGCCATCAAAGAACAACTACGTAGCATACCCCATCATGGGATTGGCTATGACTTACTCAGATATCTTAATTCCGAAACCGCCTCGCGTTTACAAGCGTTGCCCCAAGCGCAAGTGATTTTTAACTATCTGGGTCATTTTCATCAATTTTCAACCGGACCGCTATTGGGCTTGGCATCCGAAAACAGTGGTCCCCCGCATGGTGCAGCCAATCCTCGTTCTCACTTATTAGACATTAATAGCCTCATCAGCGAAGGCCAACTACAGTTATCATGGACTTACAGTGAAAATCATTTTCAAAACTCAACTATAGAGCGTCTGGCGCAAAATTTTATAACTGCCCTACAAGCACTGATAGCCCATTGCCAGTCACCCGAAACCTGGGGCTATACCCCGTCAGACTTTCCCTTAGCTAGGCTTTCTCAAGCCACCTTGGATAAAATAGTGGGTCAACGCCGACTCGATGATCTTTATCCTCTTTCACCCATGCAGGAAGGGATGCTTTTCCATACCCTTTATGCCCCTGAATCTGGTGTCTACTTTGAACAATTAAGTGTAACCCTTGAAGGTGTTCTCAATCAAGCAGTTTTCCAACAAGCGTGGCAACAAGTGGTGGATCGATACGCCGTGTTGCGAACGGCCTGTGTTTGGAACGGGTTAGAGAAACCTGTCCAAATAGTGTACTCGTCTGTTCGGCTACCTTGGGTACAACAAGATTGGCGCGGCGACCGCACCGCCAAACAGGAAGAGCGGTTGACCGCTTTTCTTCAAGCGGAGAGAGAACAAGGTTTTGATTTGACTGTGGCACCCTTAATGCGTTGTGCCCTGATTCAAATCGCAGATGATCAATACAATTTTATTTGGAGTCATCATCACCTGCTGATGGATGGCTGGTGCTTACCTATCATTTTGAAAGACGTGACAGCTTTCTATGAAAGCAATTGCCAAGAACAGGCACCACTTATTGAACCGGCTCGCCCCTATCGGGACTATATTGCTTGGTTACAGCAACAGGATATTAAAAAAGCCCAAATGTTTTGGAAGGAGCAACTGAAAGGCTTTATGGCACCCACGCCGCTTCGAGTAGATAAGTTGACAGAAAAGTCATCATCGATGGATGAAGAACAAACGATGAGTTTGTCCAAGCCCACAATGGAATCTTTGCAGTCTTTGGCCCAAGCGCATCACTTGACCATGAACACCTTGGTACAAGGTGCTTGGGCTTTGCTTTTGAGTCGTTATAGTGGCGAAGACGATGTGGTTTTTGGTGCGACTGTGTCGGGGCGTCCGGCGGCCTTGGCTGGTGTGGAGTCGATGGTGGGATTGTTCATCAATACCTTACCTGTGCGTGTTTCCGATTTCCCAGATCAATTACTGTTACCTTGGCTTAAAGAGTTACATGCCAAGCAAGTTGAACGTGAGCAATATAGCTACACGCCATTGGTTAAAATTCAGGAATGGAGTGAAGTTCCTGGCGGCGTTCCCCTGTTTGAAAACATTTTAGTCTTTGAGAACTATCCAGTCAATGAGTCTTTAAGCGATGGGAGTATTGGCTCTCTTTCAGTTCGTTCAGTTCAGGCGATTGAAAAAACCAATTATCCGCTCACCTTGGTGGCAGTGGTGAGAGCGGGTGAATTGCAGTTAAAAATGTCATACACTTCAAGCCGTTTTGAAGCTGATACGGTGAGTAGAATGATGGGCCATTTAAAGAGGCTGCTAGAGGGTATGATAACCCAAGCGGAAACAATAAAATTGGGTGAGATACCGTTACTGACTGAAGCAGAGCAGCAGCAACTGATGACTTGGAATGAGACAACAACGGATTATCCTAGTGAAAAGACGATTGTTGATCTATTTGAGGAGCAGGTTTCGATCTCGCCCGATTCCATTGCGGTTGTCTTTGAAAACCAACAATTGACTTATCGTGTGTTAAACACCAAAGCCAATCAATTGGGTCATTATTTACAATCTTTGGGTGTTAAACCTGAGGTGTTGGTGGGGATTTGTCTTGAGCGTTCTTTGGAGATGGTGATAGGGTTGTTAGGTATTCTCAAGGCTGGGGGGGCATACTTGCCACTTGATCCGGCTTATCCGGCGGCGCGTTTGGCGTTTATGTTGGAGGATGCACGGGTGCCGGTGTTGTTGAGTCAATCTAGCCTTGTCGATGGGTTGCCAAAGACGGCGGCGCAGGTGGTTTGTTTGGATAACGAGGGGGAGGCTCTGTCACAGTTGAGCGCGGAGAATCCCTCAAGTGGGGTGGGGCCTTCTAATTTGGCTTATGTTATTTATACGTCGGGGTCGACCGGGCAGCCCAAAGGAACCCTGATTATTCACCAAGGGTTGGTCAATTATCTCAGTTGGAGTATTGAACATTATCAAGTTGCTAAAGGTTTAGGAGCACCGGTTCATTCGTCGTTAGAGTTTGATGCAACCATCACAAGTCTGTTTTCACCTTTATTAGTCGGGCAACGAATATTACTTCTGCCAGCGGCTCAAGAAACAGAATCCATCCTGACTGCCATGCAATTTTTTCGTGATTGGAGTCTTGTCAAGCTGACCCCTGCTCACTTAGAAATACTTAACACCTTGTTACCCAAAGAAGAATTTGGGGGCAAAACCCGTTTTCTCATTTTGGGAGGGGAAGCGTTATCCACCCCAAGCCTGTCATTATGGCGGACAATTACTGAGACTCGGATTATTAATGAATATGGACCAACTGAAACAGTTGTAGGGTGCTGTGTTTATGAGGTAGAAGCCGATACACCTACCGAAGGAGCAGTGCCAATTGGTCGTCCTATCGCTAATACGCAACTTTATATACTGGATAAATTTTTACAACCGGTTCCTTTCGGTGTCCACGGTGAATTACACATCGGCGGTGCTGGCTTAGCTCGCGGCTACCTCAACCGCCCCGACTTAACAACCGAAAAATTCATCAAAAATCCCTTTAATGACGACCCTAACTCACGCCTATACAAAACCGGCGACTTAGCCCGCTACCTTCCCGACGGCAACATAGAATACTTAGGCCGAATTGATAACCAAATCAAAATTCGTGGATTTCGGATTGAACTCGGCGAAATCGAAGCCGTGTTGGCACAACATCCTACCGTGCGAGACAATGCCGTTATTGTCCATGAAGAGTCTCAAACTGGCAAGCGTTTAGTGGCCTATCTCGTGCCACATCAAGATCAACTCATTGAAAATGCCGAATTACGCGGTTTTCTGACCGAACTGCTGCCAGATTACATGATACCCTCGGCCTTTGTCACCTTAGATGCTCTGCCACTCACGCCAAACGGTAAGATAGATCGTCGAGCACTTTCTCAGTTATCAATTGATGGATATCAGTTCTCAGAAAAAAGCTTTGTTGCGCCCCGTACACCAGAAGAAGAACTGTTGGCGGGCATTTGGGCCGAAGTGTTGGGCCTTGAAAGAGTCGGAGTCCATGACAATTTTTTTGAACTGGGGGGGCATTCCCTGCTCGCCACCCAAGTCATGTCACGGATACGTGACACCTTTGCAGTTGAACTACCATTGCGCCTGTTATTTGAATCCCCCACAGTTACTGAAATTGCCCAAGCAATTGACCAGATACGTCAGACCGGAATCGTTGTCACGAAAACTGTCATCGATTTCAACGCCGAAGCGTTTCTGGATTCCACTATCCAACCGCCCTCGGCACCCGTTGAGGCAAGTGCAAAGCCGCATTCTATCTTATTGACCGGGGCAACTGGCTTTCTGGGTGCCTATTTACTTTATGAACTTCTGGCGCAAACCACGGTGGATATCTATTGCCTCGTCTGGGCTGAAAACGCTGACGAAGGCAAACAGAGACTCCAAAGCCAGCTTGAAACCTATTCAATTTGGAATGAAACCTTCAATTCCAGAATCCTCCCGGTCGTTGGAGACTTGTCTCAGCCATTGTTAGGATTATCAGAATCACGTTTTGACTATCTCGCCAGTCAGATTGATGTTATTTACCACAATGGTGCAATGGTAAATTTTGTTTATTCCTACTTGGGACTGAAAGCCGCCAATGTTCTCGGTACTCAGGAGGTACTGAAATTGGCAAATAAAATCAAGGCCAAACCGGTGCATTTTATCTCGACCCTTAGCGTTTTTTTCATGAATTATAGCAATTCGGGAGCCAGAGTTGTTCGAGAATCTGATCTTGGTGATATCCAAGAACTTGACAGTGGTTACTCTCAGAGTAAATGGGTGGCTGAAAAGTTAATGATGCAGGCCCGTGATAGAGGGCTTCCAGTCTGTATCTACAGACCAAGCAGAATAATTTGGCATAGCCAAAAAGGTATCACTCATTTGGACGATTTGTTAAACAGAATTATCAAAGGCTGTATTCAACTTGGAAAGGTACCAGAGTGGAAGTTTGAAGACAACATGATACCGGTGGACTATGTGAGCCGTGCCATTATCCATCTATCACAACAAACCGAATCATTAGGAAAGACTTTTCATTTAACTAATCCCCGCCTTACCAGTTGGGATGAACTGTTAAACTGGTTTCGCTCTTTGGGCTATCCACTTGAGCAGACTTCATACACCCAATGGCGAAACGAACTCAGTCACCAGAAGGAGAATGCTTTGTCCCCACTTTTGTCTATGTTTTATCAAAAGAGTTTATCTGACGACCTACAAATCAGATGGCCACAGTTTGATTGCCAGAATAC
>LUTY01002746.1 GCA_001640045.1 Candidatus Thiomargarita nelsonii
CCGGTGATTTGACACCGGTTACGCAAACGACTGGCGGGGGCGTTAAATAGGAGTGGATATGCAATTTATTGCCATTACACTAGGGGATCCGGCCGGCATTGGTCCGGAAATTGTGGTTAAATCATTATCTGATCCCAAAGTATATGAAGTGTGTCAACCTTTGGTGATTGGAGATAAAAGTGTCATTAAGCAGGCATTAACGATTTGTCAGCTGAACGCGGATATTCATGTGGTTGAAAAACCACAAGCAGGAAAATATCAACGGGGTACCATTGATTTAATTGAGTGCGACTCGTTCGGCCTAATTCGTTGAGGGAAAAATCAATTAAAACAAAGCCGTAGTAACAAAACTTCAAGTATGGTGTGAGATGCTAGACGCCTATCTCACCTAGCGAGACAACCCGCTAGAAAGCAAATACCGGCACCACAGCAACATTCGTGGTCGTCAGTGCAAGGTATTAAAGCCCCAAAAGGGCGAGCGTAATGGATATTGGATTTATCCTCAAGGTCGGTAAATCAAAAACTCTTTATGGGTTAAAAGGCTTTTAGGCTGTTAGATGTTCAATTGTTTAACAGCGGTTGTCCAATGCACATCCGACTAATGGATAAAACCTAAATTCATATGTAAGACATACTTGCGGAACGAGGAAAAACAACGTTAGTTAGTCACTTGCTGGACTGCAAGAGGGGTGACAACACCTAGCGACAACGTTGGGTAGGATTGAATGGGAAGCCAATGCCAGTTGAAACCATCCAAGGGGGAGACTGGATATGCTGATTCATTCTTTTGCTGAGGAGTGCAAGGCGTACCTTGCACCTCTTTTTTTTAGAAACTCAAACCATTCTCACGCGCCGCTTCAGCCAAAGCCTTAACACGACCATGATATCTAAAACCAGAACGATCAAAAGCCACCTTTATAATACCGGCAGCCTTAGCACGTTCCGCAATGGTTTTACCCACCTCTGTTGCAGCACTCACATTGCCACCAGAACTGATAGCCTGTTTAAATTCTTTCTCTAAACTAGAAGCACTAGCGACAACACAAGCACCATCGGGTGCAATCACTTGTGCATAAATATGTCGAGGCGTTTTATGTACACACAAGCGCGTCACACCTAATCTTTTAATAGTAGCTCTGGATTTGCGGGCACGACGCAATCTGGCTGACTTTTTATCCATTATTATCCCCTATTTCTTTTTCTTCGCTTCTTTTCTTACAATCACTTCATCGGCATACTTCACACCTTTACCCTTATAAGGTTCAGGCGGACGAAAAGCGCGGATATTGGCAGCCACTTGCCCGACTTTCTGTTTATCTATACCTTTGACGAGGATACTCGGCTCAGTTTTACTTGATGGAGTCTCAATGCTAATACCATCAGGAATCTTAAAATTCACCGGATGAGAAAAGCCCAAGGTCAGATTCAGCACATTACCCTGTACCTGCGCCTTATAACCTACACCTACCAAAATCAGTTTTTTCTCAAAGCCCTGCGTAACACCCAGCACTATATTATTAACTAAAGCCCGCGTTGTGCCCGCTAAAGCACTTGCCGTTCTAGAATTTATCCTTGGTGCAAATGTCAAAGTCTTATCAGTTAACTTTACCTCCACATCCTTATGAATGACGTGATCCAAGCTACCTTTATTGCCTTTAACTTTGAGCGCGAAATTTTGCAAATTGACATCAACCCCTTGAGGTAATGCAATGGGACTATTAGCGATTCTTGACATGCCTACCTACCTTAAGAAACAAAACACAACACCTCGCCACCATGACCCTCTATACGCGCCTGGCGATCAGTCATCAATCCTTTACTTGTAGAAATAATAGCGACACCCAAACCGCCCAACACTTGAGGTAGCTTATCCTTAGCTTTATAAATACGCAAACCGGGTCTGCTCACCCGCTTAAGTTGAGAAATCACCGGCTTACCCTCATAATATTTCAAAATGATTGTCAAAACCGGCTTAACGCCTTCAGAAAGACTATAATCAGTGATATAGCCCTCCTCCTTTAAAAGGTTGGCAATACCCGCCCTAACTGTTGAAGCGGGCATTTCCACCTGTTTTTTCCTGACTGCCTCTGCATTACGAATGCGTGTTAACAGGTCGGCAATCGGATCTGACATGCTCATAAATTTATCCTTACCAACTTGACTTAACTAAACCCGGCACAAACCCTTGCATAGCCGCTTCACGCAACTTATTTCGGCTCAAACCAAATCGTCTATAATAACCATGTGGGCGACCGGTGATTTGACACCGGTTACGCAAACGACTGG
>LUTY01002747.1 GCA_001640045.1 Candidatus Thiomargarita nelsonii
TTGACGTGATTGCAATAGGACCCGGATTGGGTCAAACTCACTGGGGGCAAAGCCTATTATCCGCCGTCCAAAACAAGCCCGTTGTGGTCGATGCAGATGCCCTGAATTTATTAGCCCAAACCCACTTCATGGAAAGCAACCTTATCGACAGAAGTCCCATGAACTTCGGCTTCTGCCATGGCTAATATACGAAAGATTTCAATACTTCGTTCAGTCGTTTCAGTCGGTAATTTTGCCTTCAATATTCTATTTTGAATATTTGAAAAATGTGAATGCTGTTCATCTTTAGAGGCCAAATAATTCGATAAATCGACATGAAAACGCTTTCCTGTCAATATTCCATCGGTATAAGGTTTGACAGCTATTTCGATTTCACTCGGAATATCAAGCTTCTTAATCGTGTTATATAGTGCATTTTCCAGAAGGGGAAAAGCATCTATAATACTACTAACAAACATATCTCCAGCGATTCCACCAACCGGATCAAGATGTATATGCATGTATAAAATGACCCATTTTTTAAAAGCGTGTTTTATGACATTTTTAAAACACGCTAGAAGCCATAATTAATTGATTTGTCGTTTTATAGAGAAAATATTTTCTCTTTTTTAAGCAACCGCATGGTAGACACTTTAAAGGACCTGATAATAGGGGAAAGCTTTTTGGGCGTGTCTACAGTTAAGCTTTCTTTAGAAAAAAGGATAGCAGCGATAACACTTTGGTTACCCACAAGATATCGTCCACCAAAACCAAAAACCGTTTTTATGTTATAATCTGCAACAAAATCTTGCATAGGAATGATCCTTCTATTCTTAGAATCTAGATCATTTTTGGCATCTTGCACCAAAAAAGTGCCTGTGACATCTGATGCTGATTTTGTTTGCAGAGATAATTTTTCTGCGGGCATCCCTATCCAGTCCAATCCTAATCCCAGTTGATTCAAAAGCCTAGAAACCATAGGGATTGTATCTACAAATTCTGGAGAAACCAGAGGAATGCCTAGATGTCCTTTTGACTGCCGACAATCATTCCATTCTGGCTCGTTCCCACGTGTTCCTAGCAGAGAAAGAACAGGCGTCGTGTTTGTCAAGGCTGACTCAATATTCAATTGCCTCGCTAAATTTTTCACAAAATTTTGGTTAAATGTTGACAGCTCATCATAAGGCACTGAGATAAAAAGTCTTGCTAAAGCAAGTGATTCTTCAAATTCCTCATATATGACGTCAATGAATTTTTGTGCGATTTGTTCAACATTTTCAGATTTTTCCGCATAAGGTTGAACTTTTTTCCAAAGTTCTATCCAAGTGTTCGGAGATATATTGGCAAATGTCATTATTTTTCCTCTAGTTAGGAATCCAATATTTATCTTGGGCGGGTTTATTATCCAAATCTGAAATGAGTATTTTCTTCACAGATAATTTCTTGTAACAAATTGACTAAAATTTGTGTGTTCTCATTACGCTCGATCGGACGCTGCCGATTTGCTTTGGTTAATTCATTCGTCAGTAATATAGTAATGTCTGTAGCCAATTGATAGCGTTTGTCGCGGAGATCAAAACGGTCGATTTCCTCGCCACCGTCTTCTAAAGATTTTGGTATGGTTTCGGTAATATTCTTCAATTGGGCTAAAGATTGAGTTGTCACGATGTCTTTTAGTAACGGGGAACGAACGACAATAGACTTGCCGTAATCCCAGCCTTTCATAAATAGAAATTCCATAATTTTCTCCTATTCATCATGGTAGGGTTTATCAATTTTGAGTTCATCTGAACAGAAGTTGTCTGTCATTTACTGGCGTTACCAGAGGTGCTTTGATCTGAGAAATCTGCTTTTTTGTCTGTCATTTCGACGATAGGAGAAATCTGCAAAAATTGAAAATATCACCCGACGCTTACTCTACACACCCTACATGGCTAAAGTTGTCTGTCATTTCGACGATAGGAGAAATCTTATTGGTGGGGCTACAGATTTCTCAAGTTCCCTCCTATCGTCGAAATGACAAACAAAAAAGCAAATTGTGCCCGTGCTAAGTATAAGAAATAGGATTTTTTTGACCTTCAACAGCCACTTGCAATTGTTGAATCAGATTTTTAACTTGCGCGTGTTTCATTTTCATCGCCGCCTTATTGACGATTAAACGTGAACTGATGTCAGCAATATGTTCTAATGGTGCTAAGCCATTGGCACGTAACGTATTTCCTGTATCCACTACATCCACAATGCGATCGGCTAAGCCGACTAATGGGGCTAATTCCATCGAGCCATACAATTTAATGACTTCCA
>LUTY01002748.1 GCA_001640045.1 Candidatus Thiomargarita nelsonii
GCAACAAAGGTATTGGCAATCCCCCCCCCAACAATCAATTTATCGACCACTTTAGAGAGAGATTCAAGCACCGTCAGCTTGGTAGACACTTTAGCACCGCCGACAATGGCAACCATCGGGCGGGCGGGATTATCTAAGGCTTTGCCCAGTGCGTCTAACTCTCCTGCTAACAAGGGGCCAGCACAAGCAACGGGCGCGTATTTGGCAACGCCATGTGTAGAGGCTTGTGCGCGGTGTGCGGTGCCAAAGGCATCCATCACGTAGATATCACACAAGGCAGCCATTTTTTTGGACAAATCATCATCATTCTTTTTTTCGCCCTTATTGAAGCGGACGTTTTCACATAGTACGACTTCACCAGCACCTACGTCCACCCCATCTAACCAATTTTTGACCAATTTCACGGGTTGACCAAGCAATTTTTCTAAATGCTCGGCAACGGGTGCCATAGAGGCGGCGGGATCAAATTTGCCTTCTTTTGGGCGGCCTAAGTGAGACATTAACATGACTTTAGCACCGGCATCGAGGGCTAGTTTGATGGTCGGTAATGAGGCTTTAATCCGAATATCGCTGGCCACTTTGCCATCCTTGAGTGGTACATTCAAGTCCTGACGAATGAGAACACGTTTTTCCGCGAGGTCTAAATCGATCATTTTGATAATGGGCATATCAATTCTCCTTATTTTATTTTGGCTTCTTTGTATTCGACATGTTTGCGTACCACAGGGTCGTATTTTTTGAATACGAGTTTATCAGGCGTACTGCGCTTATTCTTGGTTGTGGTATAAAAGTGGCCTGTTTTGGCCGATGAGACTAATTTAATTTTGTCACGCATAACTATACTCCTGCAATGGTATATTAAAATGTGTTCAAATTCTAATGGATTGAGCCAAAAAAAGCGAGTTGTCCTATTTTAGGAGTCCAAACTTTAGTTTGGGCAAGGATAGCAAATCCTAATCCATTTTTAAAGAGACGTCCAAGATAAATCTTGGACTCCTATCATGTATTTGGATGCGCTGGTAGGATAACGGTAAAATATGTGCGTTCTTCATCAAATTCATAACGTGGTGGTGGCGAACCATTGTCTATCATGGCTCGAAATACTTTGCGTATTCCGCGTGCTTCTGCCAGTTTTAATTCTTTTAGCATTTCACCAATACGACGATTTCTGGCGGGTACGCTTGGCACTTTTTGCTGTTCAAAATGTGTTTTTTTCAAGCCGGGTAGTGGTCCGGGATAACTTGTGACTTCAATACGATCAGGATAAATATAAACTTTGGTCGGTTCTGGTGTGCCTTCATAGCTACGATGATATACTGCATTAACAATGGTTTCCTTTAGGGCTGGTAAGGGAAAACTGACCCATCTGCTGGCCTCATAACGATCATCATGTTTTTGAATGAATGTGGTCGAAAAATGTTCTAAGTGGTTTACACAATCTTTAATCTGTTTGGGCAGTGGGCCTCGAAATGTCCATTCTTGCAAGACATTACCACTTTCATCTGGAAAATGCACCACTTCTATGCGTGCTCCTCGAAATGCTCTTTCTGGCTCATCCATAAAAAATAATAAAGCGATATTTTTAGGGACTTCGTGACCATTGGCTTTTAGTGTTAACCATAACTGACGGTAGATTTTATAATCATCTTTTTCCTCGATAAGGCTACTTCCCACGTCAGATAAAAATTCATGTACTAAAGTCGATCTTAAGTCGTTAAGTGTAAATTGGCTGGCTCGACGGTCATCAAAAGGGATTTTTGCACACATATTTAGTAAATCGGTGAGCAATTGACCTTTAGCTTCTATGGTCTCCGAACCGTCGCGTATATAGTAGGCTCGTTGCTTATTCTTTCCGCTCGGCGCTTGATGAGGACGTGCGTCGCTGCCGGGCACGCAAACAACCAGTATATGTTTACCATCAACCACTTCAGGTGATAATCTCAGCGACACGTTTGGTTCTAATTTTTTTCCATTACCCCTTATCCATTTTTGGGCGAGATTAAGCATTTTAGGGGTTAGTCCTAAAGCCGCGATACTGTCATGTTCGCTCACTCCAATAATAATATAGCCACCATTGACATTATAGAAGTCATTAGCAAAAGCACAAATCGTTTTTAGTACTTGCAATCCGGTGGTTTTTTCGTCCCAAGATTCTTTTAATTCAACCCGTGCTGATTCAACTCCGTGAAAATGGAGCAAATCGTTAATATTGATTGGTAGGCTGGATATCATTTTTTTTTATCTCTATTCTAAGTACTTTCGCCAAGAATTTTTTGGTATATT
>LUTY01002749.1 GCA_001640045.1 Candidatus Thiomargarita nelsonii
CTTTTTAAACCGGCGGTAAAAATCATCAACCGTTTTGACCGCTACCTTCTCTAAAGACAATTTGTCATCCAAATATCGGCTTATCGCTTGCAGTGCAAGCATGGCATCCGTTGTGGTTCCCAAATGCTGCAAACTTAAAATCACCACATCAAAACGGGATTCCGTTTTAAGGAGCAAATAGACTTCGCGCATAATCCACGTCTTGCCCGTTTGCCGGGGTGCCCAGACGGTGATGTAATGCCCCCCTCTTCTGGAGATTTCCCCTTCAACTGCGTGATAATGCCCTCAATTAACGCTTTTCTTGGCACATAATAATGTAACTTTGTGTTTACTGGGCCGTATGATGAAAATTGGCGCATACTTAACCTCCTACGTGCATAATAAATCCAAACTAAAGTTTGGACTCCTATTTTCTGAAATACTATAGTTTCATAATTGCGTTATTTTAGATAGAATAATATGCTCTAAGCATCAATATGGCGAGAAAATTCAATGACCATCCCCATTAAATCTGATCCAAATACTGACATCTGAGAAAACAATATGCCAAAAATAAAGGGGCTCAAAGATGTCCCCATTCAAATCCATGATAATGACGCATTGGGTTTAAGCGACTATGCTAAAGCCTTGAGCGCATTTATCCTGTCTGCCGATACACCAATAACTATTGGTATTCATGGTGATTGGGGTAGTGGCAAAAGCAGTCTGATGTACCTGCTCGAACAGAAAATGAAGGCTGATTGCCAAGGTGACAAACTCTATTCTCTGTGGTTTAATGCCTGGCAATTTTCCCAGTTCCATAATAGCGAACAGTTGAGCATCTCGCTGTTATCCCATTTTATTGACGAAATTGAACGCTTGACGCAACTTTCCTTAGAAGCTGCCAAAAAGGCTTTAATGGCAGGCACAGTAACTGAAGAGTCCATAAAAAAAACCTCTAAAAATATTAGAGATTTAAAGAGAGAAATATCTAATCTGGTCGCCGAAACACTGATAAATGAAAATAATCGCATTATAGTTTTTATTGATGACATTGACCGTTTAGAGCCTGAAAAAGCCCTTGATTTGTTAGAAACCCTGAAATTGTTTTTAGATCTTAAGGGCTGTGTATTTGTGCTGGCTTGTGATTACCAAGTTATCGCACAAGGATTAAAACAAAAGTTTAACTTGAGTGAAAATGATCTCAAAGGCTTTTTTGAAAAAATGATCCAAGTGCCGTTTAACATGCCGGTGAGCCAATATAACGCGCAAGATTTTTTAACGACAATGCTTGATGAGCATCTTGGAGTCACCTACACAACAGAACAAGATAAGAGCGACGATGCTGCCTTGTATCTCAAACTCGTCACATATTCGGCGGGTTTCAATCCGCGTACTGTCAAATGGCTATTCAATAATTTGCTGTTGTTGAAATTTGTCCTTGAGGCAAAGCATTGCTTCTTTAAGCGCATCATCGGCATTAGCATTATCAATACAGTTTTCAAGTTTTTCTATCACCTCAACAAAATAGGAGTCCAAACTTTAGTTTGGACGTCCAAACTAAAGTTTGGACTCCTCTAAACAGTTCACTGGCACGGCGCGAAAATCATGATAGAATTTAGCTCGTTCCCAGGCACCAGTGCCATAAAACATTGTGGAGGAATTAATAAACCGTGGTGACATTGACTAAACTGGTTTCCCATATAAATGATATTTTGAATGTTGATAAGTTTAATGATTACGCGCCTAATGGTTTGCAGCTTGAGGGTAGAAATAAGATCAATAAGCTTGCAACGGCAGTAACAGCCTCATTGGATGTCATCAAGAGAGCTGTTGATATGAATGCCGATGCGCTTTTGGTCCATCATGGCTATTTTTGGAAGGGAGAAGATCAGACGATTACTGGCATGAAAAAGAAAAGGCTAGCTTTGTTGATAAAAAATGATATCAGTCTGCTAGCATATCATCTCCCTCTCGATGCACATCCTGAATATGGCAACAATGCTTGTCTTGGCAGAATGTTTGGTATCATGACTACCGATGTCATGGATAAACAGGGCTTAGTGAATATTGGCTATCTTGATGAGCCAATTGCATTGGCGCAATTTGCGGCTAAGGTTTCACAAGTATTATCCAGACAGGCATTGGTTATATCTGCTGGTGATCATCCAGTCAAGCGAATAGCTTGGTGTAGTGGTGGTGCCCAGAAATCTCTATTGAAGGCGGCGGCAATGGGAGCGGATGTTTACTTGAGTGGCGAGATATCGGAAAATACAGTACACGAAGCCAGGGAAATGGGTGTGC
>LUTY01002750.1 GCA_001640045.1 Candidatus Thiomargarita nelsonii
TTCGGTGCTGCCGGTCGGTGTGGCGAGTTGATTGACGAGAAGGCGTAAACGTTCACGGAGTTCTTGGTATTGGGTGCGTAAGTTTTTGGCAACCTGATGGCCGGGCTCGGCGCGTTCACGGAGCATTTGTTCAACCAGTACGCGGGATTTACTCCGTTCTAGGATGAGGTAGGCTTGGTCAAGGTGGTTGAGTTCTAGGGCTAAATCCGCGGCGAGGTGGAATAGGGGCAGGTTTTGTTCTAATAGCAAAGCTATGGCCGCGTCTGAAATACGGCTTAAGAGCGTATCCAGCCAGTCCAAACCGAGCTTGGCTAATTCAAAGGCGCGTGGTTTGTCAGTGCCTTTGGGACGTTGGGGGTTACGGTGCCAGTAGGCAATGACTCGCATCATCTTGATAGCATCAGGGAACAGTTGCCCTGCGGCTTGTAGATATTGCAACATGGATAGCGATGCTTGGTAATTCGTTTCCGCCGCCGGCAAGTCGCCGAGGTCAGAAAGGCAGTTCGCCAAGTTCATGCGCGTGAGGGATCGTTCGGGCCGCAACTCTTCGCGCCCTTGGGCAATCATGGTCTCATACTCGCTCAGAGTGGCGGCAAATGCCTCACTAGCGACACGAAAATGACCGCGTTGATAAGCCTCAACACCCTTATTAAACAATGACTCCGCTCGCGCTTGTTTATCTTCTTCAGTTGATGAATTCATCTTTTATCCAACCTTTAATTTTTTTTATCCACTGCTTCATTTCATTGCTCCTCTCGTCGAAATGACAACTAGGCACCAATAAGATTTCTCCTCTCGTCGCTTTGAGCTCGCTACGCTAAATGACAACTAAGTACTGAATCATGAATTTTAAGGTATAAAAGGAGTCCAAGATTTATCTTGGACGAGTCCTTATGATCGAATCGCTCTTCCAAGATAAATCTTGGACTCCAAAATAGAAAATTTGTGACTAGTGCAGGAGAGCGGAAATATCCGTACCACTTCTTTAACGACAGGCAATTTTTATTAGCAGGGATAAGTAAAAATATTTTATTTCTTAAATTATTAAATCAATCGCATAAATAACTGGTTTTTTGAAACGTCCAGCTTTTTTTGACCCTGCTAATAACTATTGGCTGTCGTTCAATGGTCTTGGAATTTCCGCGAACCGAAACTAGCCTAACGGGTGCGTATTACGCACCATCTCTCCATGCAACGTTGATCTACACAGACAATCTATTGCATCAAATCAAACCCTTTTATACCAGTTATTATATTTTATAGGACGAAAGTAGCCCGGTATACAATTGGGATTCACAACGCAAATTTGAATATGATTTTGCTTTTGAAATCCAGCTGTTGGATAGAGTTCTTTCCCTTCTGGAAACATACCTCGTACTGAATCAATAAACTGGGGGTGATGTTGAATTGCCCGCTTTTTATTCGCAGATGATTCATTTTCATCAAAAGCAAGCTCAGCAATAATTAGCTCTTTAACATATTGATGTAAACGCATAATAACACGACAATCAAGCTCTCTAATGAGATTGAATTTATCATGCTTATGAGCTTTTTTATTCTTGGGAATAGGCAAGCCAAGTATTTTTAATTCGTCCTTCAAAATTTTGTAACTACTTTCAACCAGTTTAATATGTTCAGCATTAAGAAGATTAAGGCAATTTCCAAGCTGAATAAATGCCCCAATGATTGTCGGATTTTTAAATTTCTGGTTTTTTTTAGCCCATTCTAAAGCTCTATTTTCATCGGCTTCCCAAAAATAAATACCATGCCCAAGCCAATCATAACTGTTTTGACTAGGATTTAACGATTTTCCATTTTTTAAAACCTCATCCGCAGTGGTACTATCGCACCCGTGGAAACCAATAACTATCCCTGGATTATCCGAATATTTGAATTTAGGAAATGTTGAGATTGGTAAATTCTCCTTTATCAGTGAGAATTCCAGATTCTACTAATGATTTCTTTATAGAATCTTTAGTCACCCTAACAATAGTATTCTTTTTAGGTTTCCGATTCTGTTTTGGGGGAAATCCACTTTTTCGTGCCTCCGAGCAAATCTCTTGAAGGGCTTTTTTGTGTGCGTCAAGAGAATCTTGCAAATTAAACATAAAAAAACTCCTGAAATCGAGTTGGCATAAAACATTTTGCCGCCAATTAAACGAATATTACAGCAAAAGAGGCTATTTTACTCATAAAATGAAAAAAAATACAACTCCTTAAATCACTCACATTCCTCTGCCTTCGCCCCGTGCGAACTAAACCCTACTACCAGCATTGGGAATT
>LUTY01002751.1 GCA_001640045.1 Candidatus Thiomargarita nelsonii
ACCCCACCGCCCCGGAAGGGGAGATGTGGATTCGGGGCCGCTGTTGTTTGGGGTTAGTTTGTCTGCAACGGTAGTGATGATGGGGACGAGTCGGGTGTTTGGGGATACGAAGTTGGCATCATCATTGTGGCAATCGGTCGAGTTTTTGGGTGGAGCAGTAACGCTGAATGGGGAACGAAGATATGCTCTGGGCATAATGCCAATTGGTGATGCGTTGTGGTTGGGAGAAATGCCAGCAAAAACCTACCAGCCCTTTGTTTCTTGGTGGTGGCGTTTACCTTACTTCGGGGTCAGAGATAAAATGAAAAATGGTCAAATCATATAGCCTCTTGTCATTTCGACCAGCGGGAGAAATCTTAGAGTTGCTAAAGATTCCTCACTCTGTTCGGAATGACAAGCAAAAGAGAGGCTGAGTAGTTACAAAAAAACTTGTTAAAAAATAAGCAAGCACCTCAAAGCCATTATTGTCCCACAAATGATGGTAACTCGGTTGCAGCTTCAGCTTCTGGCAAGGGCATAGTATTATCCTCACCCGCTGGTGCAGTATCACTCATAAGTGCCTCAGACATTCCATCTATGTTCCCCGTCACTATGCTTTCAGGCGATAAGCTGTGCAATTGAGTCCAACTGCTATTGTTCATTCGCACCCAAATCCCATAAGTGTCACCAAAGTCGATAATGACATCGTCTTGACCACTACCATCTATATCACCCGTCACAAGGCTCTCTGGCGATATCGTGTGCAATTGAACCCAAGTGCTGTTGTTCATCCGTAGCCAAATACCGTATTGGGTGCCAAAGTCAATAATGATATCGTCTTGACCACCTCCATCTATATCTCCCGTCACCAGACTTTCTGGCGATATCGTGTGCAATTGAACCCAACTGCTATTGTTCATCCGCAGCCAAATACCATAAGACTCGCCAAAGTCGATAATCACTTCGTCCTGATCGTTACCATCTACATCTCCCGTCACCAGACTCTCAGGCGAAAGAGTGTGCAATTGAACCCAAGTGCTGTTGTTCATCCGTAGCCAAATACCGTATTGGGTGCCAAAGTCGATAATGATATCGTCTTGACCGCCTCCATCTATATCTCCCGTCACCATACTCTCTGGGGATAAACTGTGCAATTGATCCCAATTAGTATTATTCATTCGCACCCAAATCCCATAAAGATCACCAAAGTCGATAATGACATCATCTTGATTGCTACCATCTATATCTCCTGTCACCAGGCTCGAAGGCGATAAACTGTGCAATTGATTCCAATCAGTGTTATTCATTCGCACCCAAATCCCGTATGGCTCGTCAAAGTCGATAATGACATCGTCTTGATTACTACCGTCTATATCTCCCGTCACCAGGCTCGAAGGCGAAAGAGTGTGCATTTGATTCCAGATATTATTATTTAGCCAACTCCATAGACCAACCCCAGGACCAAAGTCAATAATGACATCTTTTTTTGGTAAAGCAGCAATAGTAATGGTCTCAATAGTAGCTGAAGTCTCTTGAATGTCTTGAGCTGGTATGTAAGTAAATGAGCCATCAGTATTAGGTTCGAGATTTCCTAAAATTATAGTACTATTATTATCAACGATAGTAATAGTGAGAATACTATGATCCTCTGTAGTACTTGTCAGCGTAGCCGGTGAAAAGATGGTTAAAGTTTTACCTTCAATCTGGAGGTAAGGAAAAGCCATTACTGGGGTGTAACACACTCCTATAAATAAGAACAATAAGCTTATAGACCCTATTAGTCCTTGATGAACTAACTTGCTTATTCTTTGGGCTATTAGCACTAAAAATGGTGATTGATATTGTTTAAAAAGCATTAGATTTTCGGTTCATTTTGATTTGATTATGCACTCAAATCGTGTGAGTACAACTAATGACAGACAACGAATAAAACCTTCAAACCGAGACAATTAATCTTACGGGTTTTGACATTTCTGGTTTGAGGGGTTTATTTGCTGTTTGCCACTCGATGGGTAAAATCATAAAAGGCAGACAAATTAAGGTATTAAATAATTTGACTCTGATCCAATTATTAGTGTAGAGTTATCTTACAATTAAAATCAATATTCCACAAATCAATCAATATGAATCGACAACGCCATGATCAATTTGCTAAACAATATTTAGCAGAATTACTTGAACCATTAGGGCACGTTGAAAAAACTTTTGAAGTGTCTGG
>LUTY01002752.1 GCA_001640045.1 Candidatus Thiomargarita nelsonii
TCGAAAAGGTGACCCAAAAATCAACATTAGAGCGGGTGGTTAAAGCCGCCCGCAACAATGACAAACGGGTCAGTCGGAGAGCGCGAGAAAAAATCGAGGAAATTGAACGTCCAGCACAAGTGCGGGCAGAGTGTGATGAGATTTGCGCCAGTTTAGAGTCTTTAGAACAACAATTGGAGACATCATTTCGAGAACTCGACGACTCGAAATTAAAAGTGGCAAATACAGAGTTCAAACGTTTGCAAGAACGTTGGCAAAAGCTCGCCGCAGAAGCCGACACAGAACGCAAAACACGCTTTGACAACGTACAGCAAGCCGTTATGGCCGTTTTTGACAAGTATCAACAAGCCAAAATCGCGGCTGAAAAACGTGAACAAGCCAGAGCGCCGCTACGTGCTGCTAAACAAAGCTTATGCGAGCAAATGGAAGCCCTGTTGATAGAGTTGAAAAAGTATCAACGTCTGGGGGAGGAGGATGTCAAAGCTTTTAACCAGAAAATCTCTGTGCTGCAAATTCGGTGGGCAGAAATTCAAGCACTTGATGAGTTCGCAGAAGAGCAGTGGCAAGCCCGTTTTGATCGCTTATTCCAAGCCGTGCAAAAGCGACAAAACCAGTTGCAAGATTATGACAAAACCGCTAGTGAACTGGAAGCCATTTGTCTCAAAGCTGAAACCTTGCTTGATAAGACGAACAGCCTTAAAGAAGAGCCGTTAAAAAAACTACAAGCCCGTTGGAAAGATGTGTCGCCACAGGCTCAAGTGTTGCCTTTCTTTAACGACTTAAATAAGCGCTTTTCCAAAACTTGGGAGGCGCTAGAAAAGCGCTTGCAAAAACAAAATGTACAGGGTAGTAAAACGCTACAACAACTCAACAAGTTGTTGAAAGAGATAGAAGTGGTTTTGGAACGTGGCGAGTTAAAAACGGTCATTCCATTAGAACAACAAGCCCGTGAATTGTTTGAGAGACTCGATACGCTCTCAAAAAAAGACAAAAAACTGGAAAGGCGTTTTCAGAACTGCAATGCCAAAATTAACGAATTACGGAGTTGGCAACGTTGGGGGAATAAACTTGAACGAGAAAAGTTATGCGAGCAAATGGAAAGCTTGCTTGAATCTGATGACCCTGCCAATCTCGTTCCGCTTCTTGAAGAGGCGCAGAGTGCTTGGAAACGACTCGGGGCTAGCGGGTATTCACGTTCCCTTTGGGAACGCTTTAATCAAGCACGCCAATCCGCTTATATACGCTATCGGGAATATTTATGCCTAGAAATGGAAAACTTGTTGGAACACGCTGAAAAAGATCCCGAAAATGCCGCAAAAATCATTCGCCAAGCGCAGAACACTTGGAAGAATTTAGGGTCTCAAGGAAATTCCCAGGCGCTTTGGGAACGTTTTAATAATGCCTCTCAGACGGCTTATGAACCTTGCAAGGTTCACTTTAATCTCAAATCTCAGGAACGGCAACAGCATTTTTTAGAAAAACAAGCCATTTGTGACAGTTTAGAACAATTTTCTCAACAAACTGATTGGAAAGTGACGGATTGGAAAGAAGTTTATCGTTTTGTCCGTGAAATGGATAATAAGTGGAGAGAGATTGGTCCGACTGACAGAAAACATAAAAAGGTCGTACAACAACGTTTTCAAGCCGCCATGCAAGTTTTGGAACTCCAATTGAAGGAAGAACGTCAACGCAATTGTCATTCTCGCATACAGTTGATGCTCCAAGTTGAAAGCGTGGCAAATCAGCTTCTGGCGTTCATAAAAGCCCAACAGGCGGATAATGATGATGACAAGGAGGTCAAAAAACGCATTGAAGTTAAGACCAATGAGGCCATTGAGGAAGTCAAAAAACTGCAAGAACAATGGCAAGTGACTGTCCCGGGTGAACGTCGGGTTGAGCGTGAATTTTGGACTAATTTTCGTAGTGCTTGTGATGTGGTATTTGACCAACGTAAACAGCAACAAGAGGCGCAGAAAAAGCAATTTCAAGCCTATTTGAATTCAAAAATGGCCTTGTGCGAACAGGTTGAGGCATTGCTCAATTTAGAGGAGGATGCCATAAAAACCGCCATCGGTCAAATGAAAAAATGCCAGGAAGCGTGGAATAATATTAGGGCTGATTGGAAAAAACTTGATAGCAATACCTTGCGTCGGAAAGCTAAAACGTCTGAAGCGGTAGATGATCGCTTTGCAAAGGCTTGTGAACAAGTTGAAAAGCAGTATTATGCTCAATTAGGCGCAGAGCGACGCCAGCAACTTGATCGCTTGAAAC
>LUTY01002753.1 GCA_001640045.1 Candidatus Thiomargarita nelsonii
TATGGCCTGGATTTGACCTATTTGAAACGTTGCCGGGAACGAAAGTTGATTTTGGCCAAGTGGGTGGTCCAATAGTCCCGCTGACGGGCAATCCGAGAAATGTTTTTAAGGGATCATGCCCCCCAAGTATTAGAACAATTAAATAAAGACTTGGTAATGGTGACAACCCGCGTCTCTTGCGAATACTTCAACGAGCTTTTTGCTTTTGATGAAGTCATTGTGCGTATGCGAGCTGGGCTTGTCACAGAAAGCCGTGTGACTATGATATTTGACTATTTTCGCAAACAAGAACTCATAGCGCAAGGAGAGCAACAAGTCGCTTGTATGTTAAAGAAAAATGGAACAACGGTGCCAACGCCCGTGCCAAAATCGTTGCGTGAAGCTCTTATTCCCTATTTAGATACTTAACTAGGCTATAAACTAAACAAAGCTGTCATTTCGACCAACGGGAGAAATCTTGGAACCGTCCAAAGATCCCTCCTGTCGTCGGGATGACAAAAGTACATTTATGATTTGGCTATAAACTAAACAAAGCTGTCATTTCGACCAACGGGAGAAATCTTGGAACCGTCCAAAGAACCCTCCTGTCGTCGGGATGACAAAAGTACATTTATGATTTCTAAACAATCCTTATGGCAAACGCTAGGATTCAGCGCGTTTATCGCCATTATCGTCTGGATTGCCTGGTATCATCTGGCTGAGCCTACCTACATTCAAGCGCATTGGGAAATCTCCTTGACAATGGTATTTGGTGCCCTGATTGCCGGTGCGACGAGTGAGGGCGGCGGCGCGGTAGCTTTTCCGGTGTTTACCAAGCTATTACACATTAGTCCAAGCGATGCTAAAGTATTTTCTCTTGCCATTCAAAGTGTTGGCATGAGTGCGGCGGCGCTCGTGATTATATACATGAGAATCCCTATAGAATGGCGAGTAATTCGTTGGGCGAGCTTAGGCGGAGTGCTAGGCATCGTACTGAGTTCATGCCTGCTGGCACCCCTCTTGTCAGCACCCGTCCTCAAAATGTCGTTTACAGCGATGATAAGCAGTTTTGCTGTGACCCTTTTTGTGCTCAACCGTCGAGCGGAGCGGCTGTGCCATAGCCACCTACCGTTTTTTGGGCACTATGAAAAAGGCTTGCTGTTGGATTACTTTTTCTTTCATGGTACTCTTATTCCGCCTCAGTGAAAAAATTGCCACACCCACTTCAGTGATTTTAATGGCGATCAATGCGCTAGTGGGTTTTGCTTTGCATGTGTTTATCATTGGTGGCTTTAACTCGGAGGTACAAGCCTACTGGCAGGCGGCGATTCCTGTGGTGGTGGTGGGAGCGCCCGCTGGGGCGATTCTTTGTACTTTATTAAACCGCCTCACCATTGCACGAATTTTGATGACTTTAATTGTTGTTGAGCTTATCAGTTCCCTTTGGCTTATTCCGTTGACGACGGCGGTTATGACGAGTAGCCTGACAACTTTTGTGGTGTTTGCTGGCCTTTATTATTGGATGTACCGCTGTCGCTTGTACGAGCCATCACATTAGAAATAATCACCGCCGGATGTACGAATTTCTGTGTGGTTTTTGGCTTTATAACTTATTGTTGTTTTTTAATAAAAAATATTTGTTATTGCAAATAAAAAATCTATAGTCTAGTATAGTCAATGTTTATTGAACAGCCTTTCAACGATCAAAGCTTTTAAATAATCACCGCCGGATGTACGAATTTCTGTGTGGTTTTTGGCTTTATAACTTATTGTTGTTTTTTAATAAAACATATTTTATGTTGCAAAAAAAAAATCTATAGTCTAGTATAGTCAATGTTTATTGAACAGCCTTTCAACGATCAAAGCTTTTTTATCAAAATCGAGCAATGGTACGAAGACCGTTCAATTTCATAACACAATCCTACTTTGAAAGGAGGATATTTAACATGTCAAATAAAAGCTCAAAATATCGTTTGACAGCGATAGCACTATCCATTATTGGCTTATTATGCAGCCCTGCGGTGTCCAGTTTTCCTATGGCAGGCGTGGATAACACGACTTCTTTAGGAAAATTCGGCATTAGACTCAATCAGGCAATGGGACAACAATTGTTGGGGATTCCTGACTGTCCATTTGGTAATTCTGCCTGTTTCATTGATAGCCCTGTGCTATTTGACGGTCAAACAACTATCGGTCGAAGTGATCCACACACAGATGGTGACGCGACAGACGAAA
>LUTY01002754.1 GCA_001640045.1 Candidatus Thiomargarita nelsonii
CTTTGATAAAAAGGAAAAGAATTCATAAACTTTTTCATGCTGGCGTTATTTTGAATTCCTTGTCTTACCGACAGTTCAAGCAAGCTAGCATCCTCAAGTTTATAAATAGTCTGTTTGATACTACGACCAATGTCGTCCACCGCTAAAAAGACTAGTGCTAAGATAACATTAGAGCCATTAGATCGTGGCTTCGGACATACTTTGGGTAATCCCTTAAGACGTGTGCTATTATCTTCCTTACCTGGAGCAGCCGTGGTTGAAGCGAAGATTGATGGGGTGTTACATGAATACTCCTCCATTGAGGGAGTACAGGAAGATGTTATTGACATCTTATTGAATTTAAAAGGTTTAGCTATTCGTATGTTTGAGCGCACGGAAGCCACTTTGCGACTGAATAAAAAGGGTCCTGGTCCCGTTTGTGCCTCTGATATTGAATTGGAATCCAATGTTGAAATTGTTAATCCCGATCATGTCATTGCGAATTTGACCAAGCCGACTGAACTTAATATGACCTTAAAAGTTCTAATGGGACGCGGTTATCAGCGTGCTATTCAAGGGGATGAGGGAAGTGAAAGTCCGATTGGTACATTAAAACTAGATGCCTCCTTCAGTCCCGTTTTGCGTGTCGCATACCAAGTCGAGAGTGCGCGTGTCCAACAACGTACTAATTTGGATAAACTCATCATTGATGTGGAAACGAATGGTACAATCGATCCAGAAACGGCTGTCAAAATGGGTGCCTCGATATTGCGAGATCAGCTTTCTGTCATTGTCAGTTTGGAGGGTAGTACCGAAACTGAAGTCTTGACAAGGAAAAGTGATCTTGATCCCCTTTTATTGCGGCCTGTGGATGAGTTGGAATTGACTGTACGTTCAGCTAATTGTCTGAAAGCAGAACATATTCTTTATATTGGTGATCTGATTCAGAAAAATGAGCAAGAGTTGTTGAAAACACCTAATCTTGGGAAGAAGTCTATGACTGAAATTAAGGAGGTTTTAGCTACGCGGGGATTGTCTCTTGGGATGCATTTGGAAAATTGGCCGCCCTCTGGACTTTATGATGATAAGCAGAAAAACAAATAGTAAAATTTCTCAGCAGAATGACGGTTTTTTTTGGGGTAGCGTTGTTCTGCCTTCATTTATAATTGAAAAGGAAAGTTATGCGTCACAGGAATAAAGGTAGGCACTTAAATCGTACCTCAAGTCATAGAAAAGCTATGTTTAAAAATATGGCCGTATCGATCATGCGCCATGAAATCATTAAAACGACTTTGCCTAAGGCGAAAGAGTTGCGTCGATTCGTTGAGCCTTTGATTACTTTGGCTAAAGAAGATAGTGTTGCAAAACGCCGCTTGGCATTTGCACGCTTACGTGATCGAGAGATAGTTACTAAACTATTTAATGAGTTAGGTCCTCGCTACAAAGAACGTCCGGGTGGGTATTTACGCATTCTTAAGTGTGGATTTCGAGTTGGAGATAAAGCACCTATGGCTATTGTAGAATTGGTCGATAGGCCAGAGGACATGGTCGAGGTTTAAAATCATTCTGCCCTTTATACTCAGCACGGGCACAACTTGCGCTTTTGTCATTCCGAACAGAGTGAGGAATCTGTGGCTGTTAAAAGATTTCTCCCGTTGGTCGAAATGACAGAAAAGTTTAGTTTATGGGCTAGTTAAGTATATTCAAAAAGGGCGTTTTTGTTTTTTTTGCGACAACAAACAGAATAATGCCACGACATCATTCTTCAGCCGATAAGGGTATCTTTATCGGCTTTCTCATTTTAATGTTCTGGTTACCCCTGCCTTTGGGTAGCAATCGTCCTTGGGCATGGGCTATCATGGAAGTTTGGATATTTAGCCTCTTCCTAGTTTGGTTATGGGGATTTTGGCAAGGAAGGTTCAAGCTGACTCCTGTTTTTTATAAAGCCAAACCTATACTTATCTTGTTTGGTTTGTGGTTGTTCTATATTGCCTTTCAGTGCATTCCCTTGCCCTATTTTTTTGTTGAATGGTTATCTCCAGAAGCCGCTTCTATGCATGCTTTGTGGACTGCTCATCCAACGACGGCGACTCTGTCAGTCACACCTCATACGACGGCGATTTCTCTGCTCAAAAGTATCAGTTATGTTTTACTATTTGTGCTAACACTGTTACTTGTCAGGCGAGCTAAACGTTTGCGCTGGTTAGCCTACACTTTGGTATTGAGTGGGCTCTTCCAAGCGGTTTATGGCAGCATAATGACCTTAACTGGCATAGGCGGCGTATTTTTT